>JAGDMC010000055.1 GCA_017860395.1 Bacteroidota bacterium
TAGATATGAGGTTATTGGAACTATTGCCAGCCAGGGAAGCACATTCGGCGGCGGGCCGGACAATCAGGTATGGATTCCAATTTCAAATGCAAGAGGGTCTTTTTTGAGTGACAACACATTCTATGTGATAAATATTGTTCCAAAACCGGGAGAGGACCAGATAAAGGCTATTGATGCCGCTGAACAGCTGTTCCGTTCAATTAGGAGGTTAAGTCCAATTGATGCTTCGGATTTCCGGGTTACAAAATCGGATGCTATGCTGGAAGACATTATGAAAATTATGGGATACGTAACAATTGCTGCGTTTATTATAGGAATAATCACTCTTTTGGGAGCAGCAGTAGGACTCATGAATATAATGCTTGTTTCCGTTAAAGAGCGCACAAGGGAAATTGGTACCCGCAAAGCTTTGGGGGCAAATTCAAAAACAATAAAACAGCAATTTTTATTTGAATCGATAGTGATAGGACAGCTGGGAGGAGTTTTTGGAATAATACTCGGGATAATTGTTGGGAACCTTACTGCACTCTTGATGAAGAGTCCTTTTGTTTTGCCGTGGTTCTGGATGTTCTGCGGAGTATTGGTATGTTTGATTGTAAGCATTCTGTCCGGCTACATTCCGGCCGTTCGTGCATCTAAGCTCGACCCTATTGAAGCGTTGAGATACGAATAATTTATCTCAGCTTAAATATATAGGTTATTATTCCCTCCTGTACTGCGGGGGCATTTGCGCTCAGGTTGAATTTTGCTTTTAGTGCGGCTCTCTTTGATGCTTCCCATAATGTTTTATCCTGAACAGTGGTTCCTGCGGCCCCGGGTGTTGCTGCAATAACAGTTCCATACTGGTCTACAGAAATTTTTACCACAACCTTTCCTGATTCATTAACTGCATATTCCGGTTCCGGAAGATTTCCCATCAGACTTCTGCCGGCAAGACGGGCAGAGGGTTCTCCCTCAATGCTTCCGGTACGGGTATTTCCTTCGGCATGACCGGCCGACAAACCTTTACTTATCTCTTTTGCAACCTGAGCCTCTGTTTCAGTAGAATTTTTTGCACTTGGAAAGAGTGCTCTTTTGTCTATAGGTTTTGGCCTCGGAGCTTCATATTGTTCTACATCTCCTTTGTCGCCCATTGTTGCCTCGTTTCCCTTGTTTGCTCCTTTACCTTTTATTGCAGATTCCGACCTTTGAACAAGTTTTATCTCTTTTTCCGGATTTGGATTCTCTACTCTTGGTTCATGACCGGATCGCACCTCTATAGGTTGCGGTGGTTCCATTTCAAAATTTACTTCTATCCCTGTTTCTGCAGGAGGAGGGTAAACAGCCTTGAATCCCGTAGAAAAAAACAGAACAAGAGCCAAAAGGTGCACACCGGCAGCAAGACCCGCACCTATAATCTGTGCGCGCTTCTCTTCTTTAGTGGGTCCTTTTGGTACACTTGACATTGGAATTTGTTTTTAAGTTATTTTACTCGGGAGAAGTGGCCAGTATTATTCTATACTGGTTTCTCTTGGCAATGTTCATCATGTTCACAACCTGCTCCATTGGCACGGTTTTGTCGACATGAAGCGATACGGTAGGATCTTCCTGATTCATTAGTTCCTGCTGGATAAGACCCTCGATATCTCCGAGGGGAACAGGAGTGTTTTTCCCGTTAATGTGATATGAGAATGTGTTTGACGGAAGATAGTGCTTAATTGATATACTTACTGTGGGTTTTGCTGAAACCTGATTCGTGCTTTTGGGAAGCAACAGTTTTAATGCATTTGGGTTTACAAGAGTGGATGTCACCAGGAAAAAGATGAGCAGAAGGAATACAAGGTCCGACATCGATGCCATACTGAACGATGAATCTACCTTTGAGTGACGCTTAATTGCCATTTTTTTATCCTTTTTAATTAACAAGATTATTTACCTGCAGGTTCGTGGAGAAGATCCATGAATTCAATGGTATTGCTCTCCATCTTATAAACTATGTTGTCAATTCTTGCTACAAGGTAATTGTATCCGAAGTATGCCATGATTCCCACAATGAGACCGGCAACGGTTGTAACCATTGCGGTATATATACCTCCTGAAAGCAGGGTGATGTCGATATTGCTTCCTGCCTGAGACATATTGTAGAACGCCTGAATCATTCCTATAACTGTTCCAAGAAATCCAATCATTGGCGCACCTCCGGCTATGGTTGCGAGCCATGGAAGTCCTTTTTCGAGCCTTGCGACCTCAACATTTCCCATATTTTCTACTGCGGTCTGGATATCTGTGAGCGGGCGGCCGATTCGTTCAATACCCTTTTCGATGAGCCTTGCAATTGGTGTTTCCTGCGATTTACAGAGGCTTATTGCAGCCTTTATTTTCCCTTCGTGAATATAGTCATGGATATTTCTCATGAAGTTTTCATCTATCTGAGAGGCTTTTCTTATTGCCCACCATCTTTCTCCAAAAATGTAGATAGACAGTATTGAAAGAATGAACAAAGGAATCATAAGAAACCCGCCCTTGAAGGCCATGTCAATTAATGAAAAGGAAAGTTGCTCCTTTACCGGGGCAACTATCTGAGTTGTAGCTTCTACAGCCTCCTGACCCATTGCAGCTAATATGTTAAAAATCATAACAGTTGTTAAATATTAATTTCAAATTGATAATGTTGCGAAATTACAATAATTGAGCCACTTTTCAATACTTTCCGGCAATAAATTACAGCCGGGTTAGTATAGACTTCATTACTTCCTTGTCAACGGGAGATGTATGAGAATTGAACTCTGATGCTTCCGGATTGACATTTAATCCTTTTAGCGGAATCCTTAAATGTTTTTTGCCGGAACCATTGTTTCCGAATTTAGAAATAAACGGGATTTCTGTTGCTTTAGACATTTCCGCCTGAGTGGCCATTGTTTCGAATAATTTTTCCCCGGGACGCGGGCCCATAACCTCAATTTTTACTCCTTTGCCTGTACCGTAAAGATCCACGAGTGCTTTTGTGAGAGTTTCAAGTGTTGCAGACGGAGCTTCCTGAATTATAAGATCTCCGTTACTCCCTTCGAGAATCGCGCAAAAAGTGAGATCAACGGCATCATCCGGAGTCATCATAAAACGAGTCATTTCCGGATTGGTTACCGTAAGATTTTTCCCCTCTTTTATTTGCTTAACAAATATTGGAACAACAGTTCCCGTAGAACCCATCAGGTTACCGAAACGTACTACGCAAACTGAAGAACCAGGAATTGTTGTGTCACTGGATTTTTTAGCTGCAGAAAATGCAACTTTTTCCATCATAGCCTTGGAAATACCCATCGCCCCAACCGGATAACAGGCTTTGTCTGTGCTGATTATTATTACTTTACTTACATTGTGGTTAACTGCACATTCAATTACATTTCCCGTGCCGAATATATTGATACGTGAGGCTTCGAGCGGATTTGCCTCGCAGTATGGAACCTCTTTTGCTGCTGCCGCGTGAATTAGAAAATCAACCCCATTCAGGGCTTTGTCTAAACAGTGCGGGTCCGTAATGTCTCCCGGGAAAAAACTCAGAATTGGTGAACCTGCCGGTTTTGTTTGAAAAAAGAGTGCCATTTCAGACTGCTTTTCTTCATTTCTTGAGTAGATGCGAATCTCCTTTAAATCCTGTTCAAGAAGCCTTTTCACTGCTGCATACCCAAAAGATCCGGTTCCTCCTGTTATGAGAATGATTTTATTTTTAAGAGCTAAATTTTTCATTTATTGAAATATGGACAACTATTATTGCCCAATAAAGTTAACACATATTTTTAAAATTTGCGGAATGTAAACTTTTACTACATTTGTGACAACAAAAGACACATGAAAAGCACCAATTATAATATTAACTCATTGTATTATTATTACCACAGGCTACCGCGGGTAGGCTATGGTATTGGATTGTGCTAAAATCACATATTTAAGACTTATAAGGCTTGCCGTAATTGGTGAGCCTTTTTTTATTTTATTAACCCTATAAATTTTTATTATGAATCATTCAGAAACAATCAGCGGAGTAAAATTTTTCTCCAGAAAGGAGATTCCGCTGGAGATGCACAAGGTGAAAGTTGTACAGCAGTTGCAGCTTGTTCCGGTAGAACGCAGGCTTCAGGCAATTCAGGAGGGGGGATATAACTCTTTCCTGCTTAACACAAGAGACATTTTTTTGGATATGCTCACAGACAGCGGAACAAACGCCATGAGTGACGAACAGGTGTCAAAAATGTTTGTGGCAGATGATGCCTACGCAGGGTCTCAAAGTTACGACAAACTTGAAAAAAGTATTAAAGAAGTACTTGGGAAAAAACTGATTTTACCGGTACATCAGGGAAGAGCTGCTGAAAACATCCTAAGTATCGCATTTGTTAAAGAAGGTTCGATATTGCCGATGAATTATCACTTTACAACGACATTGGCACATATTCAGAAAAATGGAGGGAATGTTGTTGAGCTTTATAAGGAAGAGGCTATGAAAATTAAAAGCAACCATCCGTTTAAAGGAAATATGGATTGTTTGCGACTCGCAGAACTAATAAAGAAAGAGGGCCGGGATAAGATTCCCTTTATACGAATGGAAGCATCTACAAATCTTATTGGCGGCCAGCCTTTTTCAATGAAAAACCTGAAAGAGGTGAGAGCAATTGCCAATGAATTTGATATTCCGCTTGTATTGGATGCCAGCTTGATCGGGGAGAATGCTTACTTTATTTTCAAGAGAGAGAAGGAATATGAAAATTCTTCTATTGCAGAGATATTAATTGAAATGTGCGACCAGGCGGATATTGTTTACTTTTCTGCACGCAAACTTAGTTCTTCAAGGGGAGGCGCTATCTGTACAAACAAAAAAGAGCTGTATGATAAAATGAGAGACCTGGTTCCGCTTTACGAAGGGTTTCTTACATACGGAGGTATATCAATCAGAGAAATTGAAGCAATGGCCGTGGGTTTAAAAGAGACAATCCGGGAAGATGTAGTGGGCCAGTCTCCGGCATTCATTCAATATATGGTTAACGAACTGGATAAATTATCTGTACCTGTTATTACACCCGGCGGTGCTCTGGGCTGTCACGTAGATGCAAAACAATTTTTTCCTCATATCCCGCAAAACGAATACCCTGCAGGAGCGCTTGTTGCTGCATTCTTTCTTGTATCGGGAATAAGGGGTATGGAAAGAGGAACAATCAGCAGCACAAGAGACATCAACGGGAACGAGATTCTGGCAGACATGGAGCTTATGAGGCTTGCCTTGCCCAGAAGACTTTTTACATTGTCGCAGGTTGAATATGCCATTGATCGTCTGCACTGGCTTCTCCTGAACAGGGACATTGTGGGAGGGCTCAGGTTCACAGAAGAGCCACCGGTACTCAGGTTTTTCACAGGAAGACTAGAGCCGGTAGGAGACTGGCCGCAAAGACTGATTGAAAAATTCAAAAAGGATATGGAATAACTTCCGGACTATTTTGTAATGACAAATTCACGGGTATCTATTAGTTTACTCTCCTGAGTATCTCGGTTCCATATATAGTACTCGATTTTCCACTTTCCAATATTGTTGCCGCCCGGATTTATGAACAGTGTGCTGAACCCCGGTGTGTAAAAACCATAGGGGCCAAACTCCTGGCGGCTTCCATTTGGATAGGAAATGACATATTTGCACAACCATGCAGGGACACCGTAACTGTTAAGGTAAGTATTTGTATGCGGCCCCTCTATCCATGTTCCGAATACCTTTTCGCGTCCGGCAAGATAACCCTGCTCGTAAAGTTCTGTCTGAGACCATGTGTCGCCTTTTTTGATGATTTTAAGGACCTTGTCATATTCGGACTGGTCGAATATTCCTACGCCAATTTCTTTTGCTCTCCAGCCGGTATCGGATGCTTTTGCCTCTTTGCCGTAAGTGGTTTTAAATTCAACACTTCCCACCTCTCGGGTCTCCTGTGTGTCGCGATTCCAGATATACCAGTCGATTCTCCATTTGCCACTTGTATAACCCCCTGTTTTAATTCCAATGTATGCGTGCCCGGGTGAATAGAAGCCATGTGGACCTGCTTCAAATGTTTTTCCGTCCGGGTATGTGATTTTATATTTATAAAGCCATACGGGCACGCCGTAGCTGTTCATATATTCACTTGACGGAGGTCCCTGAATCCATGCCGCGAATAATTGATTGCCTTTTAATTTTCCTGCCTGGGCACCGTTTTCGTATAACTCTTTTGCATCCCATACATCCCCACGGCTGACAACTTGTAGTTTTTTGTCGTAATTTTCATCTTCCACAATTAGTCCTACACCGATGTCGCTAAGTTTCCATTTCTGACCATTTGCGGTAAACACTATCGTTAAAGAAAGCAATAGAAATATTAATTTTTTCATAGCATATGTATTAAAAGATAAATAATTCATTCTTCTTCGGCGGGTTCCGGCAGGGGCAGTACAAGATTCTTCATGCTTTCCCTTATTCTCTTCGCGTCTCCTGCAAGACGTACTTCCGGCTTAATTTGCATCTCTTCGGTTTCTGTAATAAGGCCCTTAACCCTGAGGCGCTGAGCAATGAGCCTGTAGTAGCCTTCAAGTTCGGGTTTAAGCTGCAGTTCGTCTGTAAACGAATGCAGAGAACGTTTTGGAGAAGGAATAATACTTGCAAGAAAAATTGACTCATTTACAGAAAGATCCCTGGGATCTTTGTCAAAATAGAATCGTGCAGCTTCATTAATACCGTATATGCCCGGACCCCATTCAATTATGTTGAGATATACCTCAAACATCCTCTCTTTACTGTTCAGACGATTGTTTTCTATAAGCCACACTATGAGAATCTCTTCAAATTTCCTTGCAAGGGTTTTATGCCGGCTTAAGAAAACATTTTTAACTAACTGCATACTTATTGTACTGCCGCCTCTGACGAATTTTCCCTTTTTAATATCGGCGGCAAGAGCCTCCTGAATACTCTCAATAAGGAATCCGTTATGATAGAAAAAACCGCCGTCTTCCGACTGTAAAACTGCAATTTGTAAATATTGGGAAATTCTTCCAAGCGGACGGAAATTAGGGTTCTCCGGACCAACAATAAAACTCCGGACGGGAACACCCTTTTCGTACGCTGTATACTCAAAACTCCCATTCATCTTTCTTAAATCGGTATTGCCATAATTGAGAATTTTAAATTTTTTAGGTTTAAGCAAAGACTTAATTTTCAAACTGTCTACCTGAGAAAGATCTAAATCCAGATAAAAATGATAGTTAAGAGCACCTTCTGTTTTTATTCCGTCCAAATTGTAAAACAGCCCTTTTGGCAGTGACGAGAAAAGTTCATCCGAGGGGAAATCGGACTTGTTTAGCGATGCTGTTATATGCCATTTTCCCATTTTCTCTGCCCGGAGAAATGGCGAAAATGAAAAGTCATTAATATGTGCAACCGATGAAGAGTCAAGTTCGATATAGTTTTTACCAATGTTGAACTTATATTCAAAACGGCCCCTGGCTAAAAGAACATTTTCCGGAGATAGTCTTTCATGAAATACAGAAACTCCCGTTGCCAGAGCTTTACCTGTTATATGAATCTCATCGTTTTCCCTTTTTGAACCTGCCAGTTCAAAAGCAAGAGTGTCGAACTGAACCTTTGCCCCCCACCTGTAATCCAAAAACGGAACAGAAAACTTTGCACTGTCGCGGGAATATATTCGGGTAGAGATTTTTCTGTCGGAATCGTCCAGTACTCCGTCTACATTCAGTATTTCGGATATGCCATTTTCTGTGGCTGTTATCTCTGTCTCAAACCGGTCTTTCTCTACTTTAAGCGACGGCAAATGGATATTAAGGCTGTAGCCTCTGTTAATATAGGAAATATCCAATTTGTCAATATTTGCTTTAGCCGGTAAAATCCCCAACACGAGAGAGAGAAGGTAATCCGTGTTTTTCGCATAATTTAAACGGCTTCCGGAAGATTCTTCAGTCAGGGAATCGACATTTGCCTTTTTGGCTTCTTTATATAAAAAATC
>JAGDMC010000247.1 GCA_017860395.1 Bacteroidota bacterium
TGTTGCATTTATTGAGGGGAAAAGGGAGGAGACATCTGTATTTCAGACCGAGATTATATACAACCGAAAATAACAAATGGAAAATTTTGCCGAAATCTACAACTGGCTGCTGATTATAATGTCGGTTGCCGGCCTTGCAGTGTTTATTGCGCTCTTTTACATAGATGCCGGTTATGGAATTTTATACAACAGGGAATGGGGCGCAGCAATATCAAACAAACCAGGCTGGTTTATAATGGAGGTACCTGTTTTTATTGCAATGACAACCCTGTGGGCACTATCCGGCCGGTCATTTGAAGCTATTCCCCTCATATTTTTAATTATTTTTCAGACACACTACATTCAGAGAGCCTTCATCTTTCCTTTTTTACTTGTTGGCAGCAGTAAAATGCCGGTGAGTATTGTTGCAATGGGTTTCACTTTTAATCTCATAAATTCCGTAATGCAGGGAGGATGGATTTTCTATCTCTCACCTGAAGGCTATTACGGAGAGGGACTGAGCTGGTTAAGTACGCTGCAGTTCATTGCAGGTACTGCGCTTTTTTTGTGCGGATTAACAATAAACCTTCATTCCGACTACCTGATAAGGGAGGTGCGCAGGAAAAATCAAAAACCCGGTAATGCCGAGAAAAAACATTTCCTTCCGGAAAAGGGGCTGTTCAGGTATGTAACTTCTGCCAATTATTTTGGAGAAATTGTAGAGTGGACGGGATTTGCAATTCTCACATGGTCGTTACCCGGAGCAATTTTCGCATGGTGGACATTTGCAAATCTGGTACCCAGAGCGGCATCGACATATAAAAAATACCGGGCAGAATATGGCCCGGTAATTCAGGAGAAAAAGCTCAAAAGGGTGTTCCCTTTTATTTATTAAAAGTCTATTGGCCTTCCGATATATTCCGAGAAGCTTTTGGTTTTTGGTTCATAGTCACTTGCAAAAAGCGGAGACGAGATAATAAAATCGGCAGTAGAACGGTTTGTGGCGGTAGGAATATTATAAAGACTTGAAATTCTAAGCAAAGCCTTTACATCCACGTCATGAGGCTGCGGTTGCATAGGGTCCCACAAAAAGAACAAAACGTCAACTTCTCCCTCGCAAATAAGTGCTCCAAGCTGCTGGTCCCCGCCAAGAGGTCCGGATTTAAGAAGCCTGATGTCAAGTTTGGGTTCGCCTTTTGTACGGTTTTGCATTAAAGCTGCTTCCACCATCCTGCCGGTTGTTCCGGTACATATAAGTTTGTGCCTTTTTAAAGTTTCCTTATTGAATTCAACCCACTCAATCAAATCTTTTTTTCTGTTGTCGTGCGCTACGAGTGCAATTGTTTTTGGTTTCATATCTGTTTTATTGTTTTTCTGATTATTGTATACTATCGGCCACTTTTTTAAGTGCAAATCCACTCAGGCGATATACCGTCCATTCGCTCATTGGTACAGCACCAAGGCTCTTGTAGAATTTAATTGAAGGTTCGTTCCAGTCAAGTACCGACCAGTCAAAACGGTCACACTTTCTTTCAACGGCAATCTTTGCCAGCCTTGCAAAGATTTGTTTTCCGAATCCGTTACCCCTGAACTCTGGCTTAATGAAAATGTCTTCGAGATAAAGACATGCCCTGCCCTTAAAAGTGGAGAAGTTGTGGAAGTAAAGAGCAAACCCAACCGGCACAGAATCAAGCTCAGCAATAAGAACCTCTGCCTGATTCTTTACAAAAAGAGAGTCATGAAGAATTTCCGGAGTAGCTGTTACATCACTCCTCAGTTTTTCATAATCGGCCAGTTCGCATATAAATTCAAAAATCTGCAGAACATCTTTCTCGTTCGCCTCTCTGATGATGAAAGCCATATTTATCCTTTTTTTATTATGTACAAAGTTATTAAAAAGAAGAAACCCTCAAATGTATTTTTTATATACAATCAAGGGCTCTCGAATATCCGGCAAAACATGCCGTGAAACTATGCGTGAGTTATATCAATTATTTTAGTAACCCTTCTCTTTTGAGGAAAGCACTTTTTGAGTTTCCAATTTATGCGAACCGTTTGAATCTGTCCAGGTAATTACTGCCCAATAATAAAAAGTTGACTCCGGATATGAATTAACCATATCACATTCGCTACTCAAATTTGAAGAGTTATTTTCCTTGAATGTTATAATATCCGTTTTAGCTAATTCCATTCCAGTCTTAGTCTTAGATTCTTTATACCATAGAATTGTCACATCCACCGGTTTTGCTTTTCCTTCCATCTTACCGGCTATTGTAAGGTAAATACGTTTTTGTTGCATACCACCAACAGGTTGCCGAACAATTTTAAACGTGAGAGTTGTTTCCTGAGACTGAGCTAACGTCTCTACATTTGTAAAACATAGAGTAATCGCGATTGCAATTGCCAAAACAAATAATCTTTTCATAAATAATTGATTTTAAAGTTTGGAGCTTTCGGGTATGAATTTAGTAATTTTTTATAAAATTACACAATTAATTGAAAATAATGTATTTGTCGTGATATTATTTTAAAGTACAATTGCACTTTTAGACAGGGCGCTTCCGGACATACATTCCTAACAAAACATCAGTTTTTTTCGCCTGTAAACAGCCGGGCCGGCATCAGCCGACCGTCCGAAAGGCGGGCTCTCAGAGAGCTTTAAGTCTGCAGGGCGTGCATCCTCCCGCACGCAGTGCGGTAAAAATCTTGTCTCCTCTACACACAAAAAAAAGCAGATCAAAACTGATCTGCTTTTTTAAGTAGCGGAGACAGGACTCGAACCTGTGACCTTTGGGTTATGAGCCCAACGAGCTACCAACTGCTCCACTCCGCGATATATTTCTAATTTGGTATTATGTCTTTT
>JAGDMC010000248.1 GCA_017860395.1 Bacteroidota bacterium
CTAAAAGTCTTGCTTATTTATTTGTGAATGCATTATATTTAATTCTTCTTCAAAATCAAGAATTATTTCCAGCGAGGTTTATAAAGATTTTTCATTAGTTGGAACAATTTACTAATGGAGCGTTTTTAAATAAAGTGTAGTTTTGTAACAGTGCAAACTTCGTGTCATAGTTCGCTGAAGTGTATCGCTTTGAAATTAGTATAGCTTTCACATGCAAAACAAAAAGCGAAGCCATTGCTGACTCCGCTTTTTTGATACTAAACAAATTTCTTCCTGAAGAAACTGTGGATAGATGCTTACCTGATCAGAAGATTAGATTTTCATTTGCATAATACTATTGTGGTTCAAACTTGACTATTTTTTCCAATATTATTTTTTCACCTTCAAAAATCACAAAGTTTTTTGATTTGCAACTTGGACAAATATAATAACTGCTACCATTGTTTCTTATCAGTTGTACTCCGTTCTCACCGATGATTTTTTCCCAGGTTTCAGAAAAATAAATCTTTTTTAATAAATACCTGCAATCGGGCTTTTTGCAACTTAATCGTTGATAGCCAATCATCGTATCTTGGTTATGAATTTTAAGCATATTTAGTAAATAGAGAACTTTTATGTATTGAATGACACAATAATAAGGATTGTGCAAGGGTGGCAGGCACTTCTTTTGTTACATGAGAGGAAATGATTAAATAGATAAGTTTGCAGAATAAGAAGAAAGTACGGCAACAAGATATTGGGCTAAGGTAGGTAAATCAAAAAGTGTAGACAACGTGCCAGAGGCAAAATTCGCCTGCATGAATCTTTTATGTTACACTTAATTTTGTAAAATATACTTTTTGCCGTAAAGGTTGGCAAGGCGACACGCCAGCAAATTATTAACTGATTTAAAATATGCAGGCTGGGGAAGAGTCTGGTAATGCAAAAGGAGGAGCATGAATAAAACAATGCATAATCTTGACAGAAATAAACTGACAACGAAAGAAACATACCTGATAGCGCCATGCGGGATTTACTGCGGGGCTTGTGATCGTTTTCTTGGGAAGAGCAACGAGCTGGCGAAGGAACTTTACAGAGTTATTGACGGTTTTAACATTGTAGATGTCGCACCAATTGTGCTGGGCGTAGATCAGGATAAAATGCAGGAATTTCTTGCTGTCCTTGCAAAACTGAGAGATGCAGTAATTTGCCCCGGTTGTAACGCAGGCGGGGGAAATCCTGTATGCCCGGTTAAAGCATGCGTACAGGACAAAGGGTTTTTAACCTGCGCAGAATGCGATAAAATGCCTTGCAACCTGATTGCACCGCAACATAATAATGATCCGATGACCGCGTGTGTGCATCTGGAAATAATAACCAAACGGTATGCCAACTGGAATATAAAAAATCTTGAGCATATAAAAGCAGTTGGCTATCGTCAGTTAGTAGATGAAATGCAGGAAAAAGTTAAAAAAGGATTTTTGACAAGCGATGTAATATCAAGTGAACCGATTATTACGCAAGCATTAAATAAATTTAATGTTTAATCAGCTCTAACACTTAGGTGGCTGGAGCATTCTACTTTTCACGAACTTTTTAAGGAGGTCTATGATGTCAAAACAAACAAATCCGGCAGAAGCATTTATTAGAAAACGTTTTGAGACATTTAAAAAGCTATCTGCAGAAATGGGCGAAAAAAAAGCAATGGAAACAATGTTTGCAGGCTATACTGATCAGGTTAAACAGAGAATGGAACCCTACATAGGAAGGCCAACACTTGCAGAAGGTTTGCGGGCAGCAGTTGCCGAGTTCAACAAAAGCGGCTGGGACATGGAAGTTGTTGATATTTCCAATAAGGGCATGGATGCTGCACTTGAAATTCAGAAAGTATGTCCGGTAAATGATATTCACAAAGAGTTCGGGTTTGAGAGCCCGTGTTTCCTCATATGTGCCCCTGATGGCCCGGCAATCAAGGAAGCTTTTCCGGAACTGAGGGCAACCACATTGTGCCGGCAAGCTGATGGTGACTGTATTTGCATGTTCAAATTTGAGCGCTTAAAAAAATAAATTGGGGATGGTGCTAATACAAGTAAATAGAATAAATCATAACCGAATTCCGGGATTTGAATGAAGCCAATAATCGCGATATAAAAAAGTACTCTATTCTGAGTTGTTTCTTAGGACAAAAGAGAAAAGGCTTTGAACTTGTTTCCTAGCCTTTTCTCTTTGTCAGGTTAAAACAAAAAGTTAACTTTTTACAGACAACCCGCAGGGGGCATGCTGAGCCCACGGCTTTCCGGATAGATTTGTATGCGAACATCGCTCTGGGCAGCAGCACCGTTAATATACGGATAGGCTGCGGGGTCACAGTTAAGATACGCTTCGATCATTGCCGTACCATATCGTTTAACCGCGCTGTTTCTACATGCGTCCCAGCCACCAAAGGGCCATCTGAAGCAGGCGATCGCGCAGGATAGGGTATAATAGGATTCAAAGTCACAGTGATCAGCTCTTTTTACATATATGCCATATGATGGCCCAGCCGTATTCTGAAAAATTACTTTTCCTGCGCCAAATAAATTACAAACAGAAGGAACCCCGTATAACATAACAGATGGTATAGAAATACTTTGGGCTATCGTTGCTGCATACGCAACATCTGTTGGCACTGGATCAAAAAGGACCATTACCCCGCAGTCAAAATTTCCTTCACCGAGGGCAAGATTCTTATAGGTTGCAATCTCCGCCGTATAGCCGCCTGCTGAATGGCCGCCAAGAACAACTTTCGTCGGATTAATTCTGCCGGAGAGGTAAGTATCTGCCTGCGCGCTGCGTTCCACTGCCCAGTTTGCGCAATCA
>JAGDMC010000249.1 GCA_017860395.1 Bacteroidota bacterium
ATTCCATCGCATATGCTCAAGAAAAGTCACATAAGCAATGCGAAAATTTCTATTCAGATGACAAATATCTGGTACTGGGCAGCAAACTCTCAAGGGCTGGATCCAGAGGCATGGAGCGGAACTTCATTATCTACATCAAGAGGATCATCTGACCCTGCGACATACACACTGGGATTATCTCTGACATTTTAAACTGATTACATAATGAAAACAATAAAACTCATTTTTATAATAACATTTGCAGTAATTTTTCAATCCTGCGATAAATTCTTGGATATCAAACCAAAAGGGATACAGATACCTGAGTTTTGCGACGACTTTGCACGACTTCTTAACCATAAGAATGTCATGTATTCCGACAATTCATATGTTTGCTTCATTACAGATGATATTCAGTTGGGGGGGTCCTCTCTGCAATATGGTCAGTTTGAGCTTGCAAGCGAAAATGAAAAAAACCTTTATTCTTTTGAAAGCGGACCCATTTTTTCAAGCGGTACAAGCGACAATTTATGGGAAAAGTCATATAACAGAATATACACTTTTAACATAGTTGCAAACAACATATTGCAGTGCCCGGATGGTACAGAAGCCGACAAACAGAGATTGGCTGCAGAAGCTAAAATTGGCAGGGCATATGAATATTTGCTATTGGTAAATACATATGCAAAAGAATATGATGCCACCACCTCCAAGTCGGATTTGGGGGTACCAATACTTCTATCGGAAGACATCAATACAAAATACATCAGAAACACCGTTCAGGAAGTATATGATCAGATTTTCAAAGACATGAACGAAGCGCTTCCATATCTGGCAGAAACATCTTCGCACCCATTTAGGCCTACAAAGCAGATTGGAAATGCAATTATGGCCAGAATCTATTTGTATATGGGCGATTACGACAAAGCAAAGACCTATGCAGAATCCGCTTTAAAGTATAAAAGTACATTGACCGATATGAAGCTGTACAGCATCAATCCGAAAGCCAATGGTTCCGGCAGAATATATGATGCTGTGACAAAAGTTGTATACCCCGAAGCAAAAGATAATACCGAGAGCATTTATGCAAGATATGGCGATGGCACTTTAGCTCTTTCAAGAAACATTTATGCAAGTGAAGATTTATTGAATGTATATAAGCAAAATCTTCCCAATGGAGCTGTAGATCAACGTCGCGCCCTGTTTTTCTCAGATAATAGTTTTACCCTCTATAATGTTAAAACCAATTTCCCGGGTAAGAGTATGTGGGTTCCATATTTGCAGTTTAACTTTGGATTCAGCACTCCTGAACTTTACCTTATTGCAGCAGAATGTCACGCGCGTCTTCACAACCCGGACAAAGCTTTAGAGTACCTTAACACCTTAAGGGACAACCGTATTTTGAACAATGTCAAGTTGCCAAAATACAGTGAACAGGAGGTATTAAAGATTGTATTGGACGAAAGACGAAGGGAATTTGCGTTTTGTGGAAGTATGCGACTGATTGACCTGAAAAGACTGAATCACGAAGAAGCATTCAAAAAAGACATAGTTCATTCCGACGGGACAAAGACCTGGACTCTTCCGGCAAACGACCCAAGATACATTCTGCCTCTGCCTCCAAAGGTAATAAGTCAAAATCCCTCAATTCCGCTCTTAAAAAGGTAAATAATATTTTATATTTTAATCAAGCCTGTTTTTCACGAATGGGCTTGATTTTATTTCTATTTATCTAACCAGTCAAAATGAATTTATGAAATCAAAAATTTTAATATTCTTTATATTTTTCTTCTCATTAGCTACTGCCCAAACAAAGAAACCACTAGACCACAGCGTATATAATACTTGGAAATCAATCGCAGAACCTTCAATTTCTGCGGATGGGAAGTGGATAAGTTATGAGCAAAAGAATAACAATTCCTACAAAAAGCTTATTCTCACAGATTCTCAGAAAACAGATACAATCTCAAATGGATTTGGCCTGATATTCAGTCCCGACTCAAAATTCTGTATTTATAACACAAAAGCAACCTTTTTACGCAATTTAGAGACAACACAGACAACATCATTAGGAGACAGTGTAATATGCTCTTTTATTAATGCTAAAGACCCGTTGATTCAAATAATGCCAAAAACCAAGTTGAGTTATAAAAATCTGATTCTATACAACCCGGTAACCAACGACTCCATTGTTTTCAGGAATGTATTGAAACACAGATATTCGAATAATTATAAATATATTTTAATTCTTCAAAAAGAAGAAAAAGGGAACAGACTCTCGCTTTACGACCTACCCGAAAAAAGCATAAAAACGCTGGAAACCGGATCCGTAGATTTCTCAATTGCTGCTTTCTCCAACAGCACAAACAGCGTTGCATACATGGTTTCGAATGGGAAAAAAGACAAACTTATATACAGCATTCGTGTTATTAATACTGCTAATTGCAAATTAATTGATTCTGTACACAACAAATCGGCCGGAATACCCGAAGGTTATATAATTTCCGGACCGGAAAAGCTCAGCTTTTCTAACAATGGCGATAAGGTGTTCTTTAAAATTACAAAGGAAACCGCTCCCGACACAACACAACTGAAAAAAAATCAGGTTAAGGTAGATATATGGAAATGGGATAATCCTGTAATTCCACCAATGATTATAGATGGGTCAGTATCTGTTAAACCTTCCGACTTTTGTCAGTACCATCTTAAAAGCAAAAAAGTTAACATGTTAAGTGACGACGAAATGCCATTTTTGCAATTTCCTGAAGGCGAAAATGAGACTCTGACTATAGGCTTCAGTGATGTCAGATACAGAAAATATGTTGGGATTGAGCCAAGTGTTTTATACGA
>JAGDMC010000056.1 GCA_017860395.1 Bacteroidota bacterium
ATGGCTTACAAAATTTCTGAAGATTGCACCGCTTGCGGAACTTGTATCGATGAGTGCCCTGTTGAGGCTATCTCTCCCGGCGATATTTACAAAATTGATCCAAATATTTGTTCAGACTGTGGTACTTGTGCCGACGTTTGTCCTGTTGGAGCAATTACTCAAGCATAGTTTAAACTAATGAATTAAAAAAGGCTGCACAATTGTGCAGCTTTTTTTATATCTCTACCCGTCCAAGCGTGAAAGAGCTGAACGGCGCAATTGTGAGGTTTGTCTTGTAGCTTGATGTTGGAAGAAAGTATCCGGGAGTTGTCGATCCTGCGTTTTTTATAACTACGTCCATAATATATATAGTATTTCTTAAAACTCCGGCATTGTTTGATGTTCCGTATCCCGTTTTGTTTACAGGAATTGGATAATAGTATTTTGTTCCGTTAAGCGTTCCTTCAATTACAAGCTTAGTATATTTCACATAGGAGTTCTCCACATCCGTAGTGTTTGAATATGCATAAAAATGATGCTTTGCAGTATATACGGCATCTCCAATATCCTGAGGAATAGAATCATAAAAAATATTGTTAATCATAGATCCTGAGTAATTTGCAGGGATGTTTGAACCTAAATTATGCACTAATAATGGAACAGTCTCCGAGCCGTCATGAATGACTTTTTTTCCGACAATATTTAAGAGATAAACCTTAACATTTTTAAGAGTCATTCCCTCATAGGGCCCTCCGGCAAACTCTGTTTTAAGGCTGTTCAGGACAATTTTAGATACAAACCTTTCAAGACTGATATCAGCAACACTATTTTCTCCGGCATAAAAATCAAGATCTTTACCAATCATGGTAAAATATCCGGGTTCCTCTTTCAGAAGAGATGTTTGCAATGATAAAAAATTTTCCTCATTCAATATGCCGCCAAACCCTTCATCAATATGCGGATTCGCCAGTATATAAATCTTCTTTTGACCCATCGGGGTTTTAATAGTGATGTTTTTCAAAGAATCGGGATTAATGATTTTCTTATAGGTGGAAAGGTTGTCGAAGTTGGCGTCGAACAAAAAAATATGAAGTTCTTTTACTCCTCCGGAAACGCCAAGAGTGTCGTGAAATGAATCTGTCGCTTTTGTGCCGGCTTTTCCTCCATTAAGTCTTATGCTGATTGTGCATTCCTTTCCAATATTTGGTAATGGATCTTTTTTACAGGATGCAGCCATTATTAATATTGCTGCAATGATAAATAATTTCTCTCTCATGTATAATCGTTTTTTTTTATGATATGCGGCAAAAATATCTCACTGTCAGGAGATAAGAAAACGAAAACGCCCGAAATATCTGATTCTGTTTAATTATTATATCTTTTTAAAAAAAGCAGGCCATTGAACAGTAAAAGATATATTTTTCTAACTTTGAGGCTCCAATTATATAAAATCATATGCTGAACATTAAACTTTTAAGAGAGCAACCCGAATACGTGATAGAGAGGTTGATGGTCAAGAATTTCGACGCCAAGTCAATTATTGAAAAAGTAAACACTCTGGATCAGATTCGCCGTTCCTGCCAGACCGATCAGGATGCTGTTCTTGCAGATCAAAATTCTCTTGCAAAAGAGATAGGTTCTTTAATGAAAAACGGAAAGAAAGAAGAGGCCGAATCAGCAAAAATTAAGGTGTCCGAGTTGAAAGAAATTTCAAAAGGATTGGAGAATAAGATTAAAGAGAGTGAAAATGAACTTAATGACCTTCTCGTTCAACTTCCTAACCTCCCGCATATTTCGGTTCCCAGGGGAAAAATGGCCGAAGACAATGTGATTGTGAGAGAGGGCGGTTCTTTTCCAAAGCTTGAAAATGCTATTCCTCACTGGGAACTTGCAAAAAAATATGACATTATTGATTTTGATCTTGGAGTAAAACTTACAGGTGCCGGATTTCCTGTTTATAAAGGCAAAGGAGCAAAAATACAGAGGGCTCTCATATCTTTCTTTCTTGACATGAATACAAGAGCCGGTTATACCGAAGTTCAGCCGCCGCTTATGGTTAACGAAGCATCCGGATATGGTACAGGTCAGCTTCCGGACAAGGGAGAACAGATGTACTTTGTAGGGCTTGACAATTTTTACCTTATTCCGACTGCCGAAGTTCCTGTTACCAATATTTTCAGAGATGTAATTCTTAACAGGGGAGAAATGCCTGTAAAGATGACTGCATATACTCCATGTTTCAGGCGTGAGGCCGGTTCATACGGAAAGGACGTGAGAGGTCTTAACAGGCTTCATCAGTTTGACAAAGTAGAAATCGTTCAGGTTTCACACCCCGATACCTCTTATTCTGCTTTAGAAGAGATGGTGAAGCATGTAGAAGGCATCGTGCAGTCGCTTAGGCTCCCATACAGAATTCTCAGGCTATGCGGCGGGGATATGAGTTTTACATCTGCCCTTACATACGATTTTGAAGTTTATTCCGCAGCACAGGAGAGATGGCTTGAAGTGAGCTCGGTATCAAATTTTGAATCATTTCAGGCGAATCGCCTTAAACTAAGATACAAGGACGAAACCGGCAAAATTCAACTTGCACATACATTAAACGGGAGTTCGCTTGCCCTTCCGAGAATCCTTGCGGCAATTCTGGAAAACAATCAGGACAGCAGAGGAATAAAAATTCCTGATGTGCTTAAGGACTATTGCGGTTTTTCTTATATAGACTAAAACGGAGTTACCATATTAATGGTCAAAAACAAAGTAATACTGGGCATTGACCCCGGTACGCAAATTCTCGGATTTGGAGTTATTGAGGTGGCAGGCAGGTCACCCGTATACATAGATATGGGTGTTGTGGATATGAGAAAGGAGAAGGACCATTTTGTTAAAATCAGACAAATTTTTATTGAGGTAACTAACCTTATTGAATATTACAAACCGGACGAACTTTCTATTGAGGCCCCTTTTTATGGCAAGAATATTCAATCCATGCTTAAACTTGCCCGGGCGCAGGGTTCTGCAATTGCGGCAGCTCTTAACAGAAATATGCCCATAACAGAATATGCCCCAAGAAAGATAAAAATGGCTATTACCGGAAAGGGGGCAGCATCAAAGGAACAGGTTGCCACAATTCTTAAGAACATTCTAAAAGTCGAGGAAAAGCCTGAGTTTCTCGACGCAACCGATGGTCTTGCGGTTGCGCTTTGTCACTATTATCAGCTTACCGGTTTTGC
This sequence comes from Bacteroidota bacterium, assembly GCA_017860395.1. Taxonomy (GTDB): domain Bacteria; phylum Bacteroidota; class Bacteroidia; order Bacteroidales; family UBA932; genus Bact-08. The sequence continues at coordinate 3,210 of JAGDMC010000056.1, forward strand.
CGCCGGAAAGGGAACTCCTAAAAGCTGGGAATCTTTTGTGAAATCAAATCCAAAAAGAGTTAAGTAATTTTTTTCAATCCAATTTAACCTTTTGCCAGATCGGTTGTCAAAGGGTAGTTGAATTTATAATTGAATTGATATTTATATACCATTATGAGATATTTTAAAGTAGTTTTTGCTCTGGTTGCATTTTTGTCTTTGAGTTTAGGAACCCTGTATGCGGAGGAGGTGAAGGATTCAAAAGTAAAACTTACAGTACTGGATAGTCTTAGAAGAGAGCCTGTTGAATTTGCAACGGCTTCAATAACCCCTCTGGGGTCCGCCACACCTTCAAAATATGCACTTTCCGACAACAGAGGAAAAGTTGAACTGGCCGGTCTGGCAGCAGGGAAGTACACTATCCGCATTGAATATATGGGATATTTAACTTATTCCAGGCCAATTACTATTGAACAGCAAAGGGTCGTAGATCTTGGAGATATTGCGCTGAAAGAACAAATGAACACGCTTAATTCTGTTGTGGTTACTGCAGTGGGTAATCCCATTGTAGTAAAAAAGGACACCATAGAGTATAATGCCTCTTCATATAAAACGACTGACAATGATATGCTGGAGGAGTTGCTTAAAAAACTTCCAGGCGTGGAAATAGATTCAGACGGGAAAATTACGGCAAACGGTAAGGAAATCAATAAAATTATGATTGACGGGAAGACCTTCTTCCTTAATGACCCTCAGCTTGCCACAAAGAACATTCCTGCAAAAATTGTAGATAAAGTTAAAGTGGTGGAGAGAAAATCGGAGCAGGCACAATTTACCGGAATAAATGACGGGAATGAAGAGACTGTAATCGATTTAAGCATTAGACCGGGCATGATGAACGGATGGTTTGGAAATCTTTCGGCAGGATACGGCACAGATGACAGGTATCAGGCAGCCGGTATGGCCGGTAATTTCAAACAAAAAAGCCAGATTACTTTTATTGGTAACCTTAATAATACCAACAACAGGGGCTTTTCGGACATTGCCGGTTCAATGATGTCTGCGATGAGAAGCTCTTCCGGAATGGGAGGCGTGAGAATAGGGGGTGCAACAATGAGATTCGGAGGCAATGGAATAACTAAATCCTGGCTGGGCGGAATAAACGGAAACATTGAATCTGCAAACAAAAAACTTAAACTGGGTGGTAACTACCTTTACAGCGGAAGCGACAACCTTGCCGTAAGTAAAAGTTTAAGACAAAACTTTTTGACCGACAGTACATTCAATTACTCTCAGTCTACCAAATCAGAAACTTATGCAGATGGTCACAGAATGGCACTGCAGCTTGAGTATCAGCTTACAGACAAAGCATCGATTTTATTTCGTCCGAATGTGAGCGTTGGTAAAGGGAATTTCAACGACACAAAGGATTTCTGGACAAGAGGAGGCTTAGGTACAAAGATAAATGAAGGCAACAGTGAATCTTACGGAGAAAACAGCTCCCAGTCCGTTGACGGCGACCTGCTCTTCCGTCAGAAACTGAACAAAGTTGGAAGGACTTTTTCCGTTAATGTTAATTACAGCTTCTCAAACAATGATATTTTCAACGCAAAGAATTTATCTAAAACGGTGATAGGAGACAAGGCGGACTCAACTGTAATTAATCAGGAGTACAAAATGAATACTCTGGGTTATACTCTTGGTGCAAGGGCATCATACACAGAACCCCTTGGCAAGAATTTTTTTATGGAGCTTGCATACCAGTATCGTTACCGGTTTAACAAATCGGATAAGGAAGCCTATAACTTCAATAGCCTCACCAACACATACAATCTAAAGGACAGTATCTATTCCAATTCTTTTGAAAATACATTTATTAACCAGACTGTTGAGGCAAATCTCCGCAAAACGGGAGAAAAGTACAACTATGTTGTGGGATTTAATGTTCAGCCTTCAACAACAAGAAGCATTGGCAGCAACAGGGATTTAAGCCGGTCGGTTGTGAATTTTGCTCCTATGGCTATGTTTGAATATGCATTTAGCGAAACACAGGAACTGGAAATGAGATATCGCGGAAATACAAGACAACCATCGATAAATCAGCTGCAGCCTGTACCGGACAACTCAAATCCGCTTTATATACCGTTAGGCAATCCGGATTTGCTTCCTGAGTTTGAACATTCGTTGCGTATTGAATACAGTGATACAAAAAAAGAGAAGTTCAGGACTTTGAATGCCGGTTTTAATGCCACCTATACAATGGACAAGATTGTAAACAAAAGGTGGTATGACGATTCAGGAGTTCAGTATACCATGCCTGTAAACGAACAGGGAGCATACAATGTGAATGCAAATTTCATGTACAATACTCCAATTGCCAAGTCCAAGATATCTATTATGAACTTTACAAGAGCCGGCGTCAATAAGGGTGTCAGCTTTTCCGGAAGAACAGAGACTACTTTGCTGAAAAACTATACTACTTCGCTCTCTGTAAATGATATGCTCAGATTGATGTACAGAGGCACAAAACTTCAGCTGAGTGTTGGAGGAAGAGTTGGTTACAATTATGCCTGGTATACTGTTCAGCAGACAAAAAAACCTGCGACATGGAACAATTCTGTAAGCGGTTACATTAACTGGACACTACCTGCTGGTATTAACCTCACTTCAGATGCAGAATACAATTTCTACATCGGATACGGAGAAGGATACAATACTCCCGCGATTGTCTGGAACGCAGAAATTTCCAAACTTATGTTTAAGAATACAGGAACACTTCGCTTAAAGATATTTGACATACTTAATCAGTCAAAAAGCGTTTGGAGAACAACAACAGACAACTATATCGAGGATGTTCAGAACAATATTCTTCAGCAATACTTTATGCTAAGCTTTACCTGGAGATTTGGAACATTTGGCGATAACAGGGGAAGCAGAGGCGGCGATCATGGTCCGGGACCAGGACGCGGGCCGGGAATGGGCGGAATGAGGTTCCATTAATGGGCCGCGGAGTATGCTCTCCACTTTTCAATAACAGAATTTAAATCAAGGGGAATCTCAGTTTCAAAAAAGAGGTTCCCTTTTGTTTTTGGGTGAAGGAAACCAAGAGTCTTTGCATGGAGAGCATGTCTTGGCAGGAGTTCATAGCAATTCTCAATGAATTTTCTGAATTTCGCCGACATAACCCATTTTGAAACCTTTTCCCCGCCATACCTGTCATCGTTGAACAGGGGATGGCCCAGATAATCCATATGAACTCTTATCTGATGAGTTCTTCCGGTTTCAAGCGTACATTCTACAAGAGTGGTAAAGCCGAACCTCTCTATTACTTTATAGTGAGTTATTGCATGCTTTCCAACCCCGCCTTCCGGAAAAACCTTGAATTTAAGCCTGTTTGAAGGGTCCCGTGCAATGTTGCCTTCAATTGTTCCTTCGTTTTCCTTAAGGTTTCCCCATACAAGTGCAACATATTTCCTGTCTATCGTATGATCAAAAAATTGTTTTGCAAGAAAAAGCTGGGATTCATCGTTTTTGGCAACCAGTAAAAGACCGGACGTGTTTTTGTCAATCCGGTGTACGAGTATTCCCATTCTCTCATCCGGAGCATCCTCGTCCTGTGACAGACCCAAATGAAATGCAAGTGCATTTACAAGCGTACCTGAAAAATGGCCGTGACCAGGATGGACAACCAGGCCTGCAGGCTTATTGATAACAAGCAGGTCATCATCTTCAAAAACAATGTCAAGCGGAATATTTTCCGGTTTTACCTCAAAACCGCGTCTCTTGTATGGAAGTACAATTGTAATTATATCGTAGGGCTTAACTACATAGTTGGCTTTTACAACTTTGTCGTTAACAAGCACATATCCTGCTCCGATTGCAAGCTGAACTCTGTGCCTGGAGGTTTTCTCCATATGGGCAGTAATGTATTTATCTACCCTTAACTGACTTTGACCCTTGTCTGCAACGAATCTGTAATGTTCAAACGAGCCACCCGACTCTTCATCATCGCCGATTTCGTCGATATCAATATCAATATCTTCTTCGTCCTCTCTTGCCATTATTCTTCTTTGGTTCTCAGACTCTCAATTTTAACCTTATCTACCGAGACGGTAAGTTCTACAAACGATCCAAGAGGATGGCTTGCTTTTGAATCCGACACCGGGTTTTGAGAAATGACAAATCCGGAAATTGAATCAGAATAATTTTTTACAGATTCGTCATATTTTATTTTTCCAATATTCAATGAGTTGTCGATAAGGAGGTCTTTAGCCGTAGTAACCGGGAGCCCTTTCAGGTCAGGGATATTTGTTCTTTCACCTTCACTGCTTATTCCAAGTTCCAGGTCAATTTCACTCTCGGTTTCAACCATAATTCCCGGTGCAATATAACTGCCATTGATTCTTTGAGAAAGAACATTGTTGGTAGCCATGTCCGGAACATAATAGAGCCGTCCTACATGAAGCTGTTTTGCTACAAGTTCGGCTTTTGCCTGACGAAGCGAATACCCAATAACAGAAGGCATTGCAACTTTCTTTGGCTGAAGCGAGTTAATCGTCAGCAAAATTCTCCTGTTCTTCTTCACGAGACTGCCAACGCGTGGATTCTGACGGAAAATACTGCCTCTTGCCATTTTAGGAAGAAAAACAGAATCGGTAACCTCTAATTTAAGACTTGCATCATCTGCAATTTCCTTTGCCTGCTCAATATTCATCCCGGAGAAATCCGGAACCTCGAATTCGGAATTA
>JAGDMC010000250.1 GCA_017860395.1 Bacteroidota bacterium
AATGTTATTGAGAGGCCGTACGCGGCTTCCATATTCGATGATTCCCTGAAGAAGATAACCACGAAACTACAGGCAATCCATAAGAACCAGTTTACATATGGCACATAAACCTGTCCTTTCATAAAAGTAGGATTTAATATTCGGAGTTTTGGCCAGAAGTTAAGTGATATTGCTTCACTTATAAGGGTATAGGATCCGGAAATAAGGGCTTGACTTGCTATAATTGCTGCTACTGTGGCTATCAAAACTCCCGGAACAAGAAACCACTCCGGCATTATTCCAAAAAATGGATTGATCTCAGTTTGAGGCTTCCCATTTAATATCAACCATGCACACTGACCAAAATAGTTAAGTACAAGAGAAGTCTTTACAAAAATCCAGGATATTCTTATATTTTTTATTCCACAATGTCCAAGATCTGAATACAGGGCTTCTGCCCCGGTAGTGGCAAGGAAAACAGATCCCAGTAAGATAAATCCACCTGGATATTTATTAAGAAAGAGTATAGTATAATAAGGATTTAAAGCTTTAAGTACCTGGGGGTGATTTACAATTTGAGACAAACCTAATATAGAGAGCATTAAAAACCATATGACCATTATGGGGCCGAAAGAACCTCCCACCACATTTGTTCCAAATTGCTGCATAAAGAAAAGTACAACGAATATTAAAAGAACAATTGCAACTACTGGTATTTCGGGATTAAACAACTTCAAGCCTTCAATAGATGATGTCACTGTAATGGCAGGAGTTATAACTCCATCAGCCAGCAGCGCACTTGCTCCAATCATTGTCAGTATTGCTGCCCATGAGGGTTTTCTTTTTAACAAGGCAAAAAGAGCATAAATTCCGCCTTCGCCATTGTTATCTGCCCTCATGGTTATTAACACATATTTTATAGTCGTCTGGAGAGTCAGTGTCCAGAAGATACAGGACATCGACCCATAAATAAGGAGTTCATTAAATTCACTTCCTCCATTTACTGTAGCCTTCATCACATAAAGAGGGCTGGTTCCAAGGTCGCCGAATACTATACCGAGTGCAATAACAGATCCTGCTAATGAAAGTTTTGTAATATCAAGATGCTTCCCTGGTCCTTTCATGTTTCTCTTTAAGAAGATATATAAATAAAAAACGGCCCGATTATAACCTGGATTAAGATGGCAATCCTGAAAGAAGTTTTCAATCAAATGATCTGGACAGTTTCTTTAATGATATTTTATAACCAATAGGGACAATTAAAATTGAGTTTTTACCAGGTTTTGTGATTAGATGCATTTCGCTGGTATAAGTCGTTTTTATGTCATTAGAAGTTAAGGTAAATGTATTTGTTGGAAAGCTGGAATCCTGAATCAGGCTCCTTAACATGAATCTTAACAAATCATTCTGTTGTGCAACCTCAGAAGCACTTTTGTTAATGAGATTAACATTATTCAAATTAAGAAGCTCTTCTGCCAGAATACTAACCAGAATAATGTTCTGATTAACATCAAGAATGAGCACAGGTTCATCCATCCTTCTTATAACAGATTCAGCAAGTTCTTTCCTTTCAAGCAGTGTTTCTGTTTCAAATCTGTTATAGTCTTCCAGCCTTACTACTATATCATTAAATGCTTTTGAAATTTGCCCGAATTCATCATTTGTATTGAACGCCATTCTTACATGGTAATTCTTGTTTGCTATGTCATTAACATTTTTTGCCAGAATTTCAATCGGGTTTGCAATATATTTCGGGAAGCCGAAGATAAAAGCGAAGAACACAAGGAAGAATATTGTAGCAATAATTGAAAGAATAATGTATGAATGTCCGGCAGTGTCATTAGCCGTACGATTTTTTCTGATGATGGCGTTCATATTTATATCAGAAATAGCAAATAAGGCAAATTTGATTTCGTTTACAGTTGGCAAAAGAATTGAATAATAATATCCCGGTTTATCCTTTACGGAATTGCCGACAGAATCAGACATTAATGATTTATATTTTTCAAAATTTTCACGGACAGATCGTGCCAATTCCTTTTCTCCCGTTTCTGTGATATTGTTTTCCTCATTTACAAGGTTCTTTTCAAAATTGGTTAAGAAAACCGATAATTCCTTTCTATCGGGTACAAAATGGGGATTAAATATCGAAGATGAATTGAAATCATTAATCTTGTCTATAGATTTAAGCATATTTTCAGAATAGCTTATAGAAAGATTATTATCCTTGGTTATCAGATTGCTTTGCTGGGAGATTTTAAAGATAAAATAGAGACTGAATAAGCTAACAAACAGAAACTCAACCAACAAAAACATGAATGCAAGAATTAACTTAGTTTTAATTTTCATTTTATCTATTGTTTTAACTATATAAAATTAAACATTAAAGAATAACGTGTTACCAGCTTTTGACATCTAATCACCCTGTTTGTTCAATTTGTTCATTTCAGAGCTCTTAGCCGGGATCTTAATTGTGAATATGGCTCCCCCGTTCTTTCTGTTTTCTGCAATTACTGTACCTCCATGTGCTTCTACATAACCTTTTACGATTGATAACCCTAGTCCGGTACCTCCTGCTTTTGCATCTTTTCCCCGGTAAAATTTATCAAAAACCGAAAATAATTCAGATGCCGGAAATCCTTTTCCCCTGTCCATCACCTGGATAGTAAGTGCGCCTTGATCGAAAAAAAACTTGAGTCTTATGTTGGTTCCAGCCATGGTGTTTTGTGTTGCATTGAGAACAAGATTGTTCAGAACCTGCTCAATAAGTCCAAAATCAATAAGTACCAATGGCATGTCGGACGGAATGACCGTTGATAATTTAAAAGGCAGTAATTCCTGTT
>JAGDMC010000251.1 GCA_017860395.1 Bacteroidota bacterium
TGCCTCGCCTCTTATTATTGTTATAACTTCTGAGTTTGATGTTTCCGGTTTGATTTTATCGCGCATTTCGTATGTTCCGAAAATTTGCGAGAGTCTCTGACCAGGAGCAACCTTATCCCATGATTCTGCAAAAAGAGTAATGAAATCGGCGCGGGAACTTGCCATATTGGCCTGTGCCTGATTCATTGCAGCAACGAACTGCGGGTTTGTACTGTGATTTGCAAGAGCACTCACCAGATCATAAACCTTAACCTCGAGCATCACATTCATACCGCCCCTGAGGTCAAGACCCAGATTAAGTTCTTTCTCCTTCACCTGTTTGAAAGTGAATCCGAGGAATACTTTTTCTGCAGTAATTGAATCAAGATAAAACCTCTCTTTCGCAAGAAGAAGAGAATCGAGATAAAATGATTTGTTTAATTCCGGAATAGCTGCAAAAGCCGGAGTGTTTTTTTCTGCCATTACAGCAGTTTTTGCATACTCTTTTGCTTTTTTCTCCTGATGTCTTGTTGCCCAGGTAAATGACAGCTGATAAAAACAAGCCAGGGCAATTAATATCGCCACAAGTCTGATGGCACCTTTACTTTGCATGGAATATATGATTTAAATATTATATAATTCATCGAAAATAGGGTACAAAAGTAGTATTTTTTCACAAAATATGAAGAAATTCGTAATTTTGTTGCTCACATTATTAATAATCATATATGAACAGGTCTATCTTCTTGCTCTTTATCATTCTGCTTGCGGGTAGTCTTGTTGAGGTGCGGGCACAAAACAGCAGTCAAAAATATTTAAAAGCAGAGGAATTAAGAAGAAGCTATAAATTTAAAGAAGCCGTAGAAATTTATAAAGAGTTAATATCGGAAACTCAGGATACAAGTTTTTTAAAAACACTCACAATTCAGGTAGCCCGAAGTGAAAACGGACTCAGCATGCTTGAATACTCAACCCGGCCAATAGCTCTTGGATCTGTAACTGTTCCAAAATACGACTTTTATCTGTACATCCCCGGAATCCCGGACAGCAGCTGGACCGCAGTGCCGTCGTCAATGGATAAAAGAGGCGCCGAAGGCAATCCGAAAAATGCAATTTTATTAAAAGGCATTCCTGTAAAGATTTTTTTCTCCTCTGTGAATGCACGCGGACGCCGGGATATTTATCAGACGTCCCTTGTGGGAGATAATACATGGAGCGCACCGGAACCGCTTAACAACAATATAAATTCTGCCGGTGACGAAATACTTCCCATTCTTAGCCCGGGAGGTAAAGAACTTTATTTTGCATCCAACGGCCAGTATGGGATGGGCGGCTTTGACCTTTATATGAGCACATGGGACGAAAAGACAAATGACTGGGGAATTCCGCAGAATCTTGGCTTCCCATACTCTTCTCCCGCAGACGATCTTATGTTCATAAATTCCGACGACGGACTGTATACCTTTATCGCATCCAACCGGGACGTTGCATCTGCAGACAGCATCAGTATTTATAAACTGCAATACGAAAGCACTCCCGTCAAGAGTTCAATAGACTCTTCCGTGGAAGCTTTTAACATATCACGCCTGTTACCTGCGGGCTCTAAACCGAAAAAGGAGACTGAAGGAACTGTTAGGACAAGCCCGGAAATAGACGGTTATTCCTCAATGGTAAAGAGTGTTAGGCAGATTCAGCTTGAAATTGACAAAACAATAGGTGAAAATTCCCGGAACAGAGAATTGTACTCCGGTTTAACAGAATCGTCCGAAAAAACCGCTCTTGAAAAAAAGATTACTCAGGGAGAGATAAGACTAATTGAGCAACAGGAGCAGCTTCGAAGCGCCAATCTGGCAATTCAGAAAAGAGAGATGGATTTCCTGAGCAAGGGCTTGATCATTCCAAGAAGCGATGAGTTCCTTAAAGATTCCGTCTCTTCACCCAATGCAAAACCAATAATTAATTTTGAAGTTGAAAAGCATTCGTTAGGCTCTCTTCCGGAAATGATAATTCTCGATCCGGTTGTTGCTTTCGATTATAATTTCCGTGTCGGGACTGAATCAGAAATTGCAGAGGACAATCTTGTTTCAGACGAATTGATTTACCGCATACAACTATCTGTACAAACAGAAAGGGCAAATAAAAAATCCTTCAAAGGAATAAGTCCGGTATTCGAAAGAAAGGCTCCAACAGGGAAATGGCTTTATTCTGCCGGGCAGTTTTACAACTACGAAGAGATGTCAAAGGCCCTTGTTAAAGTGAAAAGCCTGGGATTTCGCACCGCCATTGGTGTTGCATATCAGGGAGGAAAGAGTGTCACCATTAAAAACGCCCGGCTGCTGGAGTCAAAAGTTCTCGTTAAAAAGACATATCAGCTCAAACTTGAGAATTATCCAAACGAGATTCCCCAATTCCTGCTTGATATAATAAGGAAAAACACCGATAAGGACATCGCGCGCAAACCCGTAAACGGAAAAGCACTCTTTTTCATAGGCCCGTACTCAAACCGCACCGATGCCGAAATCCTTCTTAAGCTTCTCTCCGACTCCGGAGCAGAAGGCGTGAGCATCGAAGAGATCAAAACCGAGTAGTGCGTGAGGAAACCGAGTGATACTTTGACGTAGTTTGAGATAAGTAGCACATTGATAGTCGTCTGCAAATAGCCATTTAATCTGAATTTCAGGTATCTTCGAATCACTGCCAAAGAAGACTAACCAACAATAACACTAATTTCCAGAAGCTTCGTACAAAATTTTGCACATAAAAAAGAATTAGTATCTTTGCACTCCCTGCGGCCAACCCCGCAGGGTTTTGGTGAGGTGGGTGAGTGGCTGAAACCAGCA
>JAGDMC010000252.1 GCA_017860395.1 Bacteroidota bacterium
AAGGAAATCCCTCATGTTTGTGAGGTGGGAACTGTATGTACTGAGGTCATTTTCGATAGACTGCTCGTCCCCTATATCTATGAATATGTTTTTAAATATACCGAATTCAGAAATTTCAGAAGCAGGAACAAGCAATCCGGTTTGAAGCATATACTGAAGCAATCCCACTGTTTTAAGACAAACCGATTTACCTCCGGCATTTGGACCCGATATAAGAAGTATGTGTTTATCCTTGTTCAGCGACATTGACAGAGGCACTATCTCCTTTCCCTCTTTTTTTAGGGTAGCTTCGAGCAGAGGATGTCTTCCTCTCTGAATATTAAGCTGCCGCTCACCTGATATAATGGGTTTTCCTGCCTGCATAGAAATAGCCAGCATAGCTTTGGCTCTGATGAAATCTATTTCCGAAAGGAATTCTGCCGACATTAAAAGTTCGGGCTGATATGGCCTTAAAAAATCGGAAAAATCAACAAGAATTTTCAGAATTTCGCGTTGTTCGGCAAAGTGGAGTTCCTTAACCTGATTGTTAAGTTCAACAATCTCTATTGGCTCAATAAAAACCGTTTTACCCGAAGCGGATTCGTCAAATATAAAACCGGGAACTTTTCTTTTGTTTGCAGTAGAGACGGGAATAAGCATTCTTCCATCCCTCATTGAAACGGTCGCATCTTCGTCTGCAAGGCCTTCGGATTGTACTCTCTTTAATATTGATGTTATTTTTCTGGAAATCTGCCCCTCTTTTTCTCTTATAGACGAGCGAATATTCTGAAGTTCCGGACTGGCATTATCTTTAATCTCTCCGAATTTATCAAGAATAGCATCTATCCTTCTGGTTATTTCCGGGAACTGCACAACCGGTTCCGCCATCTTTTTAAGACAGGGGTAGCTCCCGTCTTTGCTGTTTTTGAAGAAATTTGATATGGCCCGTATAGTTTCCAGAGACTGTTTTAGCCGGTATATGGAAATAGTATCGAGATAAAACGATGTTTGCTCAAGCTGCTTGATAAAAGTGAGAGTATCTACGTATCCGGAATCCGGGAAACCGGATTCGAGCATGATGATGACTCTCATTTCGTCTGTAAGTGACAGCATGCGGGCTATTTCCTCTGAATTTGTCAGAAATTTCGCCTCAACTGCCCGGTTTTTGGCAGATACAGTTGAACAACGGGACTCAATCATAGATCTAATCCTGTCGAAACCCAATTTCTGTTCTAATCTGGAAATATTGCTCATAAGGGGAATAATGGTTACAAAGATAAAAGTTTATAACTTTACATAAAATTAAATAATAAAATGCACCTCTGGTACCTGCTCCTTTTGCCTCTTTCCTACATAATCGGATCTTTCTCTCCGGCTATAAGATTTGGAAAATTCTTTTACGGTATTGATGTAAGGGACTATGGGAGCAAGAACCCGGGAGCCAATAATGTTCAGAGAGTTCTGGGGTGGAAACCCGCTCTTTTTGTTTTCTTGTTTGACACGTTTAAAGGTGTTGCGGGAGCGAGTCTGGCACATTTTACAAGCTTCGAAACAGGAACAAATATGTTTGTGGGGGCTCAGATTGTTTTGGGTCTTACAGCTGTTCTTGGTCATATATTCCCTGTTTTTCATCAGTTTAAAGGAGGAAAAGGCGTTGCAACCATAACCGGAGTTCTGTGGGCAATTCACCCGTATGCTGTACTTATCTGCTTTGGCATTTTTCTCATCATGTTCCTGATTACCCGTTATGTCTCCCTTAGCGCAATAATATCAATTACCCTTTTCCCTTTCTTTGTAAACTCACTGTTTGCACTGTGGCTCGACCCCGAAGTAACCCTCACGCTTAAGATATTCAGCATCATAATTGCAATTGTTATATGGCTGACGCATATAAGCAACATTAAGCGTATTGTTAAAGGAAAGGAGGAGAAATTCCGGCTGAACAAAGGTATTGCCGAGGTCCCGGAAGAGGTCAGGACTATTTATAGGAGTCCTCGATAGCGAGCCTTAGTTCGTTAATGCTTTTCATCACTTTAATCTCTCCGTTGCGAACATAAGATATCTCGCCTCTCTGCTCGGATACAACAATAACTGCAGCATCGCTCTGCTCCGAGAGACCCAGCGCAGCCCTGTGTCTCATTCCAAGGTGTGCAGGAATGTGAGGGTTCTCTGTTATTGGCAGCGTGCATCTTGCCGCAATAATTTTTTCGTCGGAAATAATCATTGCACCGTCGTGAAGAGGGGCATTTTTAAAAAATACATTTTCTATAAGTCTTCTGCTAACTATTGCCTCAAGCCTGTCGCCGGTTTCTGCAACAAACTCCAGAGAGGAGCTGTGAGAAAGAACAATAAGGGCCCCCGTTCTTGTTTCGGCCATTCTTCTGCACGCAAGGGTAATCTCGTCCAGAACCTCGAGAGACATTCCTCTCTTCTTTTTACCTAAAAATGCATTAATGAGCCTCAGCTGCTGCCTTGAGTCCATGTATCGTGTACCGAGACGGAGCAAAAACCTTCTTATCTCCTGCTGAAAGAGAATAATGAGGGCCAGAACGCCCACTCCGATTACCTGCCCTAGAATTGCACTCAAAAGGTCCATATGGAGAGCCTTTACAACGAGCCATATAAAATAGAAGACAATTATTCCTGTAAATATATTGAGGGCAGCCGTACCTTTTATGAGTTTGTATGCCTGATATATGAGGAGACCCACCAGAAAGATATCCAGTATGTCTATAAAATCTATTTTAATGAAGTCCAGCATAAAATCTCTACAAACTTAAAAGAATTATTCTACAAATGCTAAAGTTGCGACGCTTACCGTGCATCCTTCTGCCT
>JAGDMC010000057.1 GCA_017860395.1 Bacteroidota bacterium
CTGATTTCCGGACTGGCTTCTGTTTCTATAAACAGCGAACCTGATATGTTGAAAAAATCAAATGCAATTCCATAAATAATCATGGACATGACAAGCAAAACAAGACCGTCTCCCGGATTTCCCAGCCCGAAGAGGCCAAAACGCAACACCCATGCAAATATGCTCATAAGTACCACTTTTTTGATGCCAAAACGGCTAAGGAAAAATGGAATGGCAAGTATAAACAAGGTTTCGGACATTTGCGAGATTGACATTAAAATACCCGGATGGGTAACGGCAAATAGCGATGCGTAAGCGGGGTTCTTTGCAAATTCCTGCAGGAACGGCGTTCCGAAGGTATTTGTTATTTGAAGGGCAGCACCAAGCAGCATTGCAAAAATAAAGAAAGTTGCAATTTTAGGCTGTTTAAACAAGACAAAAGCATCGAGACCCAGCGAAGAGATAAGAGTCCTCTTCTTCTGCGATTTCGCAGGAGGGCAGCTTGGCATTGTGAATGCATAAAGGCCCAGTATAAACGCTGCGGCAGAACCTATATAGAGCTGAAGCGGACTCAATGACCACCCGCATAAGTCAACCACCCACATAGCCATAATAAAACCAACGGTTCCCCATACCCTGATAGGAGGGAAATCTTTTACCACATCCATTCCCTTTAAGCAATGCGCCAATTAAATGGCATATTCCCAAAAGTTTTTCTGCGTTTATCCATCTGTCTGCCACGACTCCCAGCAAACCCGGCATAAAAAGAGATGCAAGTCCCATAGTGGCATAAATGCCACCAACCTGGCCTCCCGTAAAATTCAGCTTGACAATCATATATCCCCCTAGAGAAATAAGCCATGATCCCCAGAGAAAAAACTGAAGGAAATTCATTAGCGTGAGGCGAAGTTTTGTACTCATAAATTCTTCTTTTTTATTATGGTTGAGCGCAAATATACGAAGAATTCATTAGTAAAGTGATTTGCTTAGCAGATCTCCGATTCCAATTCTGTACCCCTCGGAATAAAAAATTATTTCGCCCTTACTGTTTACTATATAAATTAAAGGGTAGTTATCCCGGAAGGACTGATTTGTACTTTTAAGCATTGCGTCCATAAGCATCGAGCCATTTTTAGTAACAAACTGTGATGATGCAGGGAGTTTGTTATAATTCTGCGAATTAAAGTCCTTTCTCAGATTATTTTCCGGAACCACGAACAAAAATTTGCCTCCCCATTTATCAAAAGCTGTTTTATGAATTGGCATTTCATTCATTACGTGCTTTGTAGGCTCTTTTTCTGGCTCAATAAAGCATATAACCAATCCGCCATTTTTGTATAATTCCCTGTCAATCCCTGCTCCGGCATTTCCATAAACTACCGAGTCGCGGTGCAATTGCGGAATATTGAGAGTCTTTGTCGTTTTGCCTTCTTCGGAAAGGTTGAAGAAGACATTTCTTGCGACAACTCTTCCGTCGGCATATCTGTTTCCTGCGGTGAGCCTGTAATATCCTTTATCCAGACTTAGGGTTACAGGAAATTTTGCAACTCTTGGGTCGTTTTCATAATCAAGAGCCACAAATGAGCCGTTTTCATATCTTGAAAGAGTATAATACGACCAGTACTGTGGTATCGGTGAATTATTGTCTGAATTGTATTTTAAGACTAACATACCTTTTGCTTTGGACACGGATGCAGGAACAAGACTGACTGTAACCCATTTCCCTTTTTCATATACCTGAATCTGAGAAGTTGCAGGGTCCATTCTTGAGGGGATATTAAAACTCCGGCAAAGTGCAACATAAAAAATATTTATTGACTTAATATCTGCCCTTTTTATCTTAAAAACACCTGTCGGGGATATGGGGCAGCCGGAATAGTTCTGTTCACTATCCTGCACAATATTGTTTATCACCCATTCCCTTATTTCGTTTGCACCTGGTTCTGCAGAAAAAATATCTTTAAAATTTTCCTTCAAAATTGGCCTCCAGTCTCTTATCAGTTCCTTCGAAACAACAGGAGAGAGTATCCCATCAGTGTAAACAGCTTCGGTATAACCGGAAGATGCAGCATAGTCCTTTGTGTTGTCTATGTGGCTTTGTAAAATATTTGCAGGGGTGTCCCTGAGATCCTTGTCGGAAAGAGTGGAGAGTATTTGAAGAGCTTTTGGATTCTTTGAGTTATATTCTATAAAACCTGCTATTTCTTTATAATTCCCTTCGCTTCTGAATATAAAGCCGGCAACCAGGGCTGTATCAAGTTTGTATTTCTGAGCCAGCTTATATGAATCTTCTCTTTTCATAAATGTAGAAAGCCAGACAGAACGGAGAGAGTCTTCATATTTCAGTCGGGTATTATTTGCTGCAACTCCGGGAGATTTATCCTTAATATATCCCGCAAGGTTTTTTGGAGGGGTAATTTCCATCATCTCCTCATATTCTTCTCCGGGAACTCTGTCCAGCACTATTGCAATGCTATCGGTATCTGCCAGTGAGACTTTTTTGTAACCGTATTTACCGTCCTTTGATACCCAAACGATTAAATCTCCAAGTCCTGATATAATTTCCGAATAACCCTCACTGTTTGATTTATTATCAAAAATGGGATAGTAATCGGCATAATTGTACAACAGATACTTCACATATGCTCCGGCTACTTTGTTATTATTCCCGTCAAGAACAGTTACGCCAAGCTTCCTGACACCGGTATAATTTTCCAGAACATTGATTTTTGTATAAAGAGGGAACTCTGTTTTACTCTCTTTCCCACAGTACCTGCCAAATACATTTGTATGTACCATCATTGCTCTTTTTGCAGGCTCTGTAAACCATGCCATGTTGAGTTCCGGTTCCGGCTCGCAGGCTCCCATGTAATACCATTTCCCGTCACACCATACTTCTACCCATGCATGGTTATCATCGGTATGAGCCCAGCGCGGGGTATAACACTGTCTTGCCGGGATACCGACTGCCCTCAGGGCAGTAACGGTAAGAGTCGACTCCTCCCCGCATCTTCCATATCCTGTAAGAATCGAAGCAAGTGGAGAAGATGTTCTTGAATCTGAGGGCCTGTATGTGATTTTTTCATGACACCAGTGATTCACCTCGAGAGCAGCATCATACATATTCATATCATTTATGCGTCCCTTGAGTTCCCGCAAAAAAACCATTCGAGCACTATCCAGATTTTCATTATTGACTCTTGGAGGCAGAACGAAATGGCGAAAAAGGTCATCAGGCACTTTTTTGCCCCAGGAGAACATACTCCTTGCTTCAAAAGATGCCTTAACTTCATTTAAGAAAAATTCCCCGTCATAATCTGCAATATCGTTTAATGACATATATGCATAAAGAAATTCCATTGCCTCACGCTCCCCGGGCTTCATCTCTGCTGTTGTAAAAATGCCAAATAACTCATTGTTCTTTTGAGATAACTCCGCTTTCCTCTTTTCGAATTGCGTTTTAACCTCTTTACTGTATGCAGAATCTTTTATAAATCTGTTTTTATCTCCGCAAGACAGAGTTACCATTATAAAAGCAAGAAGAGTTATAAATGAGTTTTTCACGGCTAACTGTATTTTATTACTAAATCTTTTGTTTTGGCTACAACTTCCCTTATTATAGATTCTGATGATTCATTGTGAAAAAAAAGTCCCGAAACAGTTGAACTTTTGAATTCCATTCTGCTTTTAACCGGAGATTTTGCCGAAAAGTGGACCTCATCAAAATGCGTATCCCTGTATATTTCTGTTAAATTTCCGGGAGTTACTCCGCTGCCCACAAGAATTTTAATCCTGCCTGCCGATTTACTTATTATTTTTTTAAGCAGATCTTTTCCTTCCAAAGCGGTGGAATAGAGGCCTGATGTCAGGATTCTGTTGCAACCGCATGCAATAATGTCTTCAAGAGCCTTTTCCCAGTTGTTGCATCTGTCAAAAGCCCGGTGGAATGTAACTTCCATTTTCCCTGCGACCTCAATACTCTTCATAAGTTTATCGGTATCTACAGAACCGTCAGGATTTAAAAATCCTACTACGACACCTTTTGCACCTGCCTCCCGGCAAAACTCGATATCCTCCAGAATGATTTCAAATTCTGTTTCGTTATACATAAAGTCTCCAGGACGGGGACGAATGAGTACCATTACCTCCAGCTTCAAATTCTCACAACACCATTTTGTAAGTGCCGGAGAGGGAGTAAGACCGCCTTCGGATAAAGCCTGGCATAATTCAATCCGGTCTGCACCCCCAGCCTCTGCTGCAATTGCAGAATTAACTGTTTCTGCACATACCTCCGTAATAATTTTTTTCATGATGAATTATTGTTTATTACAAATTTCGAGTTAAAGATTCATTTATGCAAAAAAGAATTTGGAGACTAATAAACAAAAGAGGGCCAACCCTGCGGTTAGCCCTCTTTCTATCTATTTTATAAAAATTCAGTGATTACTTTCCCTGAGTTTTACGCTGAGTTGTTGGTTTTGCAGCAGCTTTAGCCTTTGGAGCAGCTGTTTTTGCTTTAGGAGCAACAGCTTTAGCTTTTGGTTCTGCTTTTGCCTTAGGAGCTTTTGGAGTTTTAGGCTCACCTGATTCAGCAGCGTCAGTTGCTTTTTTAACACCACTACGGCGTGTAGCAGCTTTCTTAACCTCAGTTTTGGCACCTGAAATCATTACCTCATTGAAGTCTACCAGTTCAATCATTGCCATGTCGGCAGCGTCACCCTGACGGAAACCGAGTTTTAAAACTCGTGTGTATCCTCCCGGACGATCAGCAATCTTAGGAGCAATTACACGGAACAATTCGGTAATCGCCTCTTTTTGCTTTAGGTAAGAAAAAACTGTACGACGGGAGTGTGTAGTGTCGTCTTTAGATTTTGTAATCAACGGCTCTACATATACTCTTAATGCTTTTGCTTTAGCAAGAGTGGTCTCAATTCTTTTGTGCAAAATGAGAGATGATGCCATATTTGCCAACATCGCTTTACGGTGTCCGCTTTTACGGCCTAAGTGGTTAAATTTTTTATTGTGCCTCATGTTTAATTACTTTCTTTTCAATGTTATACTTAGTCACATCCATGCCAAAGCTCAGCTTTAGTCTCTCAACAAGCATATCAATTTCAGTAAGCGACTTTTTACCAAAGTTTCTGAATTTCATAAGCTCGTTTCTTTGCAGCGATACTAAATCGGCAAAAGTTTCGATGTCAGCAGCCTTTAGACAGTTTAATGCTCTCACCGAAAGTTCCATGTCCGAAAGTTTAGTAAGAAGAAGGTGACGCATTCTGAGTGACTCTTCGTCAAGTTCATTGCTCACAACCTCTACCGGAGTCTCGAGAGAAATTTTCTCATCCGAGAATAACATAAAGTGATGTATTAAAATCTTAGCCGCCTCTTTAAGGGCCTCTTTTGGATGAATTGAACCGTCTGTAGTTATCTCTAAATTCAATTTTTCGTAGTCGGTCTTCTGTTCAACGCGCCAGTTTTCAACGAAGTATTTTACGTTCTTGATTGGGGTAAAAATTGCATCGATTGGAATAAGTCCAAACGGTGCCTCTTCAACCTTATTCTCCTCGGCAGGTACATATCCTCTTCCCTTGTTAATTCTTAACTCAATTGAAAGAGTAACAGAAGGCTCCATTGAGCAGATATGCCAGTCCGGGTTCAAAACTTTGAACGATGAGAGTTGTTTTGAAATGTCCTCTGCAGTAAATTCTTGCTTTCCGCTAACTGTAACTGTTACAATCTCTGAATCTTCACCTTCGACCATCCTTTTGAAACGGACTTGTTTAAGGTTAAGGATAATGTCAACTACAGTCTCAATTACGCCGGGTATTGTTGCAAATTCATGATCTACACCCTGTATTTTGATTGCGGTTATAGCATATCCCTCAAGAGAGGATAACAGAATTCGACGCAAAGCGTTACCAACTGTGATGCCGTAACCCGGCTCCAGCGGACGGAACTCAAAGCGACCGAATGTTTCGGTAGCGTCAAGCATTATTACCTTATCCGGTTTTTGAAATGCTAATATTGCCATTTTATTTTTTATTTAGAGTATAACTCAACAATTAACTGCTCGTTTATGTTTTCAGGTATCTCAGATCTTTCCGGAAGATTAAGTAATTTTCCAGATAAAGAAAGGCCGTCCCATTCAATCCAGGCAAATCTGCTTGCACTTTTTGAAACATTTTCCTGAATAACCTCTAAACTCTTTGATCTTTCGCGTACACCAATGATTTCACCCGGCTTAATGAGAGTAGATGGAATGTTGCATACTTCACCATTAAGGACAATGTGGCAGTGTGTCACAAGTTGTCTTGCAGCAGCTCTTGAAGGAGCTACGCCCATACGGAACACCAGGTTGTCAAGACGTGTTTCAAGAAGGAAAAGAAGGTTTTCACCTTTACGTCCTTTCATTTTTGACGCCTTTTCATAAAGATTGCGGAATTGTCTTTCCATCAATCCGTATGTATATTTAACTTTTTGTTTTTCCTTTAGCTGAACGCCATACTCAGAAGATTTTTTGCGCTTCTTAGCCATTCCGTGTTGTCCGGGAGGATAGCTCTTCTTTTCGTAACTTTTATCCGGGCCAAAAACCGGCTCTCCAAATTTGCGGGCAATTTTTGTAGAAGGCCCTGTATATCTTGCCATATTAACTTATTTAATCAATTATTAAGGATTTATACTCTACGGCGGCCTTTAGGACGGCAACCATTATGAGGAAGCGGAGTAACATCGACAATCTCTGTAACTTCTATTCCTGTTCCGTGAATTGTACGGATTGCCGATTCGCGTCCTGCACCCGGACCTTTTACATATGCCTTAACTTTACGAAGACCTAAATCAAAAGCTACCTTAGCACAGTCTGCAGCTGCAGTTTGCGCTGCATAGGGAGTATTCTTTTTTGAACCTCTGAAACCCATTTTACCGGCAGATGACCAGCTAATTACCTGTCCTTCATTGTTAGTCAGAGTAACTATAACATTGTTAAATGTCGAAGAGATATGGGCTTGTCCATAAGCTTCAATTTTAACAACTTTCTTTTTATTTGTTGTTCCTGTCTTTTTTGCCATGATTTAGGTACTATTTAGTTGCTTTCTTCTTATTAGCTACTGTTTTCTTCTTACCCTTACGAGTACGTGCATTATTCTTAGTTGACTGACCACGGGTAGGCAGTCCCAGACGATGTCTGATGCCTCTGTAGCAGCCTATGTCCATCAATCGCTTGATGTTCAGTTGTACCGATGAACGTAGTTCACCTTCGATTTTGAATTCGGACGAAATCATCGCTCTGATTCCGGCAACTTGTTCGTCATTCCAATCCTTAACCTTGGTGTTAAAATCTATACCAAGTTTTGATAGAATTGTTTGGGCCGAACTCCGACCTATTCCATAGATATAGGTCAAGCCTATCTCTCCACGCTTATTGTTTGGTAAATCAACTCCGGCTATACGTGCCATAATTTATTTTTCTCTTTATTGTTTACTATTAAAAATTAACCCTGGCGCATCTTGAATTTTGGATTCTTTTTGCAAATAACATACAAACGACCTTTGCGTTTTACTATTTTGCAATCTTCGCTGCGTTTCTTAATGGATGCTTTGACTTTCATATTACTATTATTTATTTATATCTGAAAGAAATTCTTCCTTTTGACAAATCATAAGGGGACATTTCAACTCTCACCCTGTCTCCTGGCAGTATGCGAATGTAGTGCATTCTCATTTTACCGGAAATGTGGGCAATTATAACATGACCATTGTCCAACTCAACGCGAAACATCGCGTTTGAAAGAGCCTCAATAATTACTCCCTCTTTTTCTATAGCTGCCTGTTTAGCCATTTATTGTTTTAATGTTCCTAATAATTCAATCAATTTTGTTCTCAATGTAATCAAATGTCGATAAGACATCGGGTTTCCCCTTTCTAACTACCACCATTAATTCATAGTGTGCAGAGTTCTTTTTGTCGGAAGTGCTGAGTGTCCAGTTGTCATCGTGAAGATAGACATTTCTGGTACCTGCATTTACCATTGGTTCAATGCATATAACAAGACCTTCTTCGAGTTTCTTTCCCTGACCTCTGCTACCATAGTTTGGTACCTCGGGGGATTCATGAAGTTTCCTTCCGATTCCGTGGCCAACCATCTCCCGGACAACAGAGAATCCTGCTCTTTCCACATGATCCTGTACTGCGAAAGAAATGTCTCCTATTCTGTTTCCGACTGTAGCTTTCTCTATTCCTTTGTAAAGTGATTCCTTGGTTGTCTTCAGCAGTCTCTCAGTCTCTTTTGAAACCGTCCCCACCGGAAAGGTGTAGGCCGAATCTCCGTAGTAACCCTTCATAAGAGTTCCACAATCG
>JAGDMC010000058.1 GCA_017860395.1 Bacteroidota bacterium
TGGACCTTTTCCCCTCCCTCAATGCCAGTTACAACATAAACAAAAAAAATCTTGTAAGGCTTGCATACGGGTCATCTGTAAACAGACAGGAGTTCAGGGAAGTGTCATCATCGGTTTTTTATGACTTTAACCTCTTTTCGGATGTTAAGGGTAACCCGGATCTCAAACAGGCAAAAATTCACAACATCGACCTCCGTTACGAATATTATCCTTCAAACGAAGAGTACGTAACATTCGCCCTTTTCTACAAATACTTTATCAATCCTATTGAATGGACATATCTGGATGCGGGCGGGTCATATACATATACATTTGAAAATGCCATTTCTGCCAATAACTACGGTGTTGAGATAGATGTAAGAAAAAAGCTTGACTTTATAGGAATTAAGGGCTTCACACTTGTATTGAATGCTGCATATATTTCAAGTAATGTAAATTTTGACCAGCAGAATTCACTCGAAAAAGACAGGCCAATGCAAGGCCAGTCACCATACATTGTAAACAGCTCGCTGTACTATGATAATCAGGAGCTGGGCTTAAGTGCCGGAATACTTTACAACAGGATTGGAAAAAGAGTAGTGGGAATAGGCCGGGTTGATACCGGTTCGGGAGCCAGTATAAACAATGATGTCCCGGACACATACGAAATTCCCAGAGACATGGTTGATATCGTTATTAGCAAAAAAATCGGAAAAACGCTGGAGGTAAAAGCAAGCTTTAAAGATATTCTCAATCAGGAAGTGATATTTGAACAGTATCCTAAATATTTGGACAACCAGGGTGTTATGCACGAAAGAAAGCAAGTTGCAAAAAGCTTTAAACCGGGAGCTAACTTTTATCTGGGACTTCAGTTCAATTTTTAACAATCAGAATTTTATTAATAATACCTTATAATAAGAAAAAATGAAAAGAGTAGTTTATGCAATTATGACTGCTGTTGTCTTAATGACCTTAGCGTCGTGCGAAAAGAATCCTGTCCCGCCTGTTCCTCCTGTAGAAACCGAGCAGCTGATTTTTAATACAAATGAAATTGGCAGCGGCATTCAGGAGTTTGAAGTTAAGGAAAACCATACTATTAAAAAGGGAGTATATGTGCTAAAAGGATGGGTATATATAACCGACGGAGCAACTCTTACAATTGAGGCAGGCACTGTAATTAAAGGCGACAAAGACACCAAGGCTGCAATTATTGTTGAAAGGGGCGGAAAAATTATTGCACAGGGAACAGAAGACCTCCCGATAGTTTTTACTTCAAACCAACCGGCCGGTTCAAGAAAACCAGGCGACTGGGGTGGGATAGTTATCTGTGGCAAGGCTTCCAATAACAAAACCGAAATGATTATTGAAGGCGGCCCCCGTTCAAAACACGGCGGAAACGATGATGCAGACAATTCAGGAGTTTTGTCTTATGTAAGAATAGAATTTGCTGGTTATCCGTTTAAAACAGACCAGGAGATTAACGGTCTCACAATGGGATCGGTAGGGTCAGGAACCAAACTGGACCATATTCAGGTGTCATACTCAAACGATGATTCATTTGAGTGGTTCGGCGGCACTGCAAGTGCAAAATATATTGTCTCGTACTATGGCTGGGACGATGATTTTGACACCGATGCAGGTTTTAGGGGAAATATTCAGTTTGGTCTTGCCGTAAGAGATCCCAGGATTGCAGACAAATCCATTTCCAACGGATTCGAGTCCGACAACAACAGCGATGCTCCAAATCAGCTTCCCATTACAAAACCGGTATTTTCAAATATGACCTTTGTGGGGCCAATCGGGCAGGATCCGCAATTTGAAAACACAACATCCTACATAACAGGAGGAACCAATAACCCTAATAACGGCTCGAAACTTGGCCAGCATCAGGCGGCAATGCAAATTAGAAGAGGATCAAACCTCAACTGCTACAACTCGCTTGCATTTGGATATCCTGTAGGTATTGCAATATGCAACGACAAAGGTTCACAGACCCAAAGTGCTGCGACAAACGGAAATGTAAACATCAAAAATGTGATTTTTGCTCAAATGGGTATACTTGGAAGTGATAAGGACGGCTCATTTAAAGACTCATTGTCGATAAATGCATCAACATTTGACAAGACTGCTGCAGAGTCATTTTCTTCGTCATTTTTCAAGAAAGCAGGCAATTCCAACACTCTGTACTCAAATATTGCAAATCTCTCTTTAAAGCAGCCAAACAGCCTCTCTGCGGGGGCAAGCTGGGGCCCTTCTGCCGGAAGCCCTCTTACAGGTAAGGTCAACCTTTTTACCGATGCAAATGTTTCAGTCAGTTTCTTTGACAAGGTGAATTTTATAGGAGCATTCAGAAGCGATTTGTCTACCGACAACTGGACTGCAAAATGGACAAACTTTAATCCTCAGACAACAATTTATTAAGCCCCATTTCCGAGCACTTTTTCTCCATGAGAATCCGGGCTTCATCAAAATGGTTTCCGATAACGCCATCCAGGATGGCGTTTTTTATGTACTCTTTAATCTCGCCAATTTCCCTGCAGGGCCCGATACCGTACGTTTCCATTATGTATTCTCCGGTGATGGGATTCTGAAAGTTTCTTACCGCATCTTTTGCCTCAACCTCAATCAGCTTTTCTCTTACAAGGGCAAAATTCTTCTTGTGCTTTTTTACTATTTTGTCGTTTTTTGAGGTGATATCTGCTTCGCAAAGCATCATAAGATCTTCAATGTCGTCTCCTGCATCGAAAAGCAGTCTCCTCACAGCAGAATCCGTAACGACTTCCTGTACGAGAGCAATTGGCCTTAAATGCAGCTGAACCATTTTTTGAACATAGCGCATCTTTTCGTTCAGAGGCATTTTTAATTGCTGAAATATTTTAGGAACCATTTTCCCGCCAATGAAATCGTGACCATGAAAAGTCCAGCCTATTCCGGGTTCGAAATTCTTTGTAGCCGGTTTTGCAATATCGTGAAGCAATGCACTCCAGCGCAGCCATAGGTTGTCGCTCATTGCTGCAAGGTTGTCAAGAACCTGAAGCGTGTGTGAAAAGTTCTCCTTATGTCCCTTTCCGTCTACATATTCAGCCCCTTTTAGCTTGACAAGCTGTGGAAGGATAAGTTCAAGCAATCCTGTCTCCTCCAGCAGGTAGAATCCCACGGAAGGTTTTGGAGAGAGTATTATTTTATTCAGTTCGTCGGAAATTCTTTCGGTAGACAGGATTTTAAGCCGGTCCCGGTTGCGTTTAAGAGATTCTATAGATTCCGGTACGATTGTAAATGAGAGCTGGCTTGCAAACCGGATTGCACGTATCATTCTCAGCGGATCGTCGCTGTATGTTGTGTCCGGTTCGAGAGGCGTTCTGATGAGTCCTGCCTGAAGGTCCTTTACTCCATTGAAAGGATCGGACAATTTTCCGAAATCCTCTTTCTGGAGGCTGAATGCAAGGGCGTTGATTGTAAAATCCCTTCGCAGCTGGTCATCTTCTATTGTGCCGTCTTCTACTATGGGCTTCCTTGAATCCGAACGGTATGACTCTTTTCTTGCACCCACAAATTCAACCTCAATATCTCCGGATTTGAGCATTGCTGTGCCAAAGTTTTTAAAAACAGCAACCTTCACTCTGAGTTTTTTCGCAACTCTTTCTGCAAGTTCAATTCCGCTGCCTTCCACAACAATGTCAATATCCTTGCTGTTCCTTTCCAAAAAACAGTCTCTCACAAAGCCTCCAATCACAAAAGCTCTTACTCCCGAATTCGCGGCCTCTTCTGATATTACGGAAAATATTTTATTCTTTAGAAAGTTCATCGTAAGGTGGAATTTCGCTTTTATATTCGTAACTCTTCGTCTGAGGGTTGAGTGTGGCAAAGTATGTATCCGGCCCGTTTGTGAGGAGGATGTGTTTAACTCCCAGCGCCATATTGTATTTCAAAATTTGTTCAAAAGTGGTCCTGCTTATTTTTACAGTAGGGGCCTTGCACTCGGCAAGAAGAACCGGCTTTGCCTCACGGCTGAAAACTACCAGATCTCCCCTGTATTTTTTGCCGCCGGCCTCCAAAGAATATTCGCAGCTCATCAGATGAAAAGGAGCTCCGAGCGTCTTATTTAGCATTTCTATAAGTTGCTGTCTTACACTTTCTTCCGGTGTCAGTGCAACACTCTTTTTCCTTACCGGGTCAAAAACAGTAACTCTCATCTTCAGCATGATAATAAGGGTAGCAAAGATATAAAATTTGCCGGTTATACCCTTTTTATCTAATTTAGCGCAGGTAGAATTATGGCAAAACAGAATATAAAAGACGCCATTGCGCATTACGAAAAGATTCTTGCCGAGGTTAAAAGCGGTAAGTTCAAATCATTTTACATACTCATGGGTGAGGAGCCTTTCTTTTCCGATTCTATTTCGGAAGAGATAATGAACAATGCACTTACACCCGAAGAGAGAGGCTTTAACCAGCTTCTTCTTTACGGAACGGATGTAGATATAAAACAGGTGATAGAGGCCTCCAGGCGCTATCCCATGATGGCAGCAAGGCAACTTGTGGTAGTACGCGAAGCGCAGGCAATAAAGGACCTTGAAGATCTTGAAAAATATCTGAAACAACCACTTCCCACAACGATCCTCGTCTTAATTCTCACAAACAAGTCTCTGGACAAAAGGAAATCGCTCTACAAGATTGCATCTGCAAACAAGGATGGAGTTGTTTTTGAGTCTTTTCCACTTGGCGACAGTGATGTCGTGGACTGGATTAACAGGTACGTGGCAAAGAAAAAAATGGAAATTGACCCTCATGCATCGATGCTGCTTGCCGACTTTAGCGGTACCGAACTGAGAAAACTGGTTACAGAACTTGATAAGCTCATACTGAATCTTTCGGAGGGGCACAAGAAAATCACAGTAAACGACATTGAGGAAAACGTTGGAATAAGCAGGGAGTACAATGTCTTTGAGCTAAATAAAGCTTTATCCTATAAGAACATTGAGAAAATTTACAAAATTGTTTTTTTCTTTTCGTCAAATCCGAAACAGTATCCGCTTGTGAAAATTCTTCCTTCAATTTTCAGCCATTTTACCAAGATTCTGAAATATCATGCAATCAAGACACAAAAGAGGGAGGCAGGAAGGGGAGATGCAGCTGCATATCTCGGAATACCTCCATTTTACATAGAAGAATATGATGCTGCGATTAGAAACTATCCTCCGGTTAAATGCATGAATGCAATTGCCCAGATTCGGAAATACGACTACATGGGCAAAAGCAACGAAGGGGGAGAAGCAACCGAAGGGGAGCTCCTGCAGGAGATGATATTTAAAATTATAAACTGATTCTATTCCGTAACCACCCTGTTCACCCTTGCCGAAACTGAAGTGAAAATTTCATAGGTTATGGTTCCGAGAGTTTTAGCCAAATCGAGCGCAAGCGGCTTTTCGCCGAATATCGTAACAGTGTCTCCAACCTTTGCATCAATTCCTGTTATGTCCATCATAAACATGTCCATACAAATATTGCCGATTGTAGGAGCAAGAACGCCGTTAACCGCAAATGAGGCATTGCCTCTTCCGAGGTGGCGGTTTATACCGTCGGCATACCCGAGCGGAACACTCGCAATTGTCTTTCCCTCTTCATCTGCTATGCCAAATCGGCCATAACCTACAGTAACATTTTTGACGGTTTTAATCTGTACAATGGGAGCTTCAAGTGAGGCGACAGGTTTAAGGGATGTGTTTCCTTCCACATATGTCGAACCATATATTCCAATGCCAAGGCGGACCATATCAAACTGATATTCAGGAAATCTCTCGATTCCTGAAGAATTTAGAATATGTTTCATTGGTCTGACAGGAAAAACCGGTGCAATTATGTCGTACATGTATGTAAAAAGTTCAATCTGAGACTTTGTAAAATCGTCGTGTAAATCATATTCGGCCGACGAAAGGTGTGAAAATACCGATTTTACATCAATAGATCTGTTTGTCTCAAGAAAGATTTTCAAATCGTCTATCTCTTCTTTCATGAAGCCCACACGACTCATGCCCGTGTCCAGCTTAATGTGCGCGGGCCAGGATTTCAGCCCAAGTTTTGAGATTGCTGCAACAAAGGACTTTGCAGCATCGAAATTGACGATGCTTGGTTCAAGTCCGCTTTGAATTATCTCTTCGAAATTGTCATATCCCGGCGTGAGGATAACAATTGGTAACTTAATACCTGCATTTTTTAATTTTTTGCCCTCAATTGGAAAGGCTACGCCTAAATAATCGGCACCAAACTCTTCAAGTAATCCGGAAATTTCAACATCACCGTGTCCATAGGCAT
This sequence comes from Bacteroidota bacterium, assembly GCA_017860395.1. Lineage (GTDB taxonomy): Bacteria > Bacteroidota > Bacteroidia > Bacteroidales > UBA932 > Bact-08. The sequence continues at coordinate 6,292 of JAGDMC010000058.1, forward strand.
TCGCCTTTACTAACACGAGTAATTTGGTTGATTTTGAGAGTTTTGAACGGAAATAATTGTAGTTTTCAAGCAGTTTTGACCTGCTGATTTTTAGTTGGGAATGGTTCATTGGAAAAAAATTTCGCTTGCAAAGTTATAAAATGTTTAAAAAAAGTATCATTGTAAGAAAAAACTTTATACATTTGCGGCCGAATTAACAAACAAACCTAAAACATTTTATAAAATGAAAGTACAAACAATTCTTGCAGCTGCAGCAATCAGCGTAGCTCTCATCTCTTGCGGAACAAAAGAGAAACCAGTTTCAGAACAACTTGTTGGTCAGTGGACAGGTGTTGACTCAATCACTGTTACAGTTCTTGACTCACTTGGAACACCTACAACTCAAACTATCGCTGCCCCTATCGATCTTGAGTACATTGCTGACAGCACATTTACAGCAGTTGTTAAAGTTAATGACAGCACAAACGTAACTCTAGGTGGTATCGCTACTATCGCAGAAGCAGCTGTTAACTTTACAGGTTCTATGACTTGTGACCAAACTCTTGAAGTAACTGGTAACATGACTCTCGCAGGTGCTGACACTCTTTATGTAAACTACACAGGTGTTAACGCTGAAGCTCGCATTACACACGAAGGCAAAGCTATGGTTGTTCGTAAAGCTGTTGAAGCTGCACCGGCAAAATAGTTATTTCGCAATCGCATTGAAACAATGGCGACAAATTGGTTCGTAGGCGTCTTTTTCGCCAAGTACGACTAATTTGTCGCTTTTTGTTATTCTATGTGAATGATGTGCGAGGTTACCGCACTTTACGCAAATTGCGTGAACTTTTGTAACATATTCGGCAACTGCCATGAAATCGGGCATCGGCCCGAAAGGTTTTCCAAGATAGTCCATATCGAGACCCGCAACAATTACCCTTACACCATTTGACGCCAATTGCTGGCAAACGTCCACGATACTCCTGTCAAAAAACTGGGCCTCATCAATCCCCACAACTTCCACATCCCCGGCATATAATAAAATACTTGACGGTGATTCTACCGGAGTGGACCGGATAGCATTCGAGTCGTGGGAAACAACTTCCGAAACAGAGTATCTCACATCTATCATCGGTTTGAATATTTCAACACTCTGATTGGCGAATTTTGCCCTTTTGAGTCTTCGGATGAGCTCTTCAGTTTTTCCGCTAAACATCGATCCGCATATCACTTCAATCCAGCCCTCTTTTTTTGCGCTTTCTAAAAACATTTTGTTTACTTTTGTATCTATACAAAGATAAAAAGTTCGAATGCTAAATAATAATAAAGTTGCCGAAATTAGAATAATTATTTCGGGATTAATACAAGATCTTGACACTCTGGAAAATTCCAGAGTTATTTCACCGCTCAAATGGGAAGAGATTTTTATTTCACTTGATACAATCAGGGCAAAATTTAATACTATAAAGGCCGAACAGGATAAACCGCTGCCGGTAGACAATCTCCTTAATGCCCGGGACGAAGAGATTAAAAAACTCAGTCTTGCATTTGCCGAACTCAAAAGAGCATTT
>JAGDMC010000253.1 GCA_017860395.1 Bacteroidota bacterium
CTTTCGGACAGAAATATAAAAAGGGAAACAAGACCGGTTCGTTCCATAATTGAAGATGCCATTGAGGAGCTTCATACCAATCAGCTCCGTTCCGACGGCCTTTCCGGAGTACGTTCCGGATATACATCTGTGGACAGGGTTACTCTGGGCTGGCAGCCTTCCGATCTTGTCATTCTTGCTGCAAGGCCTTCTATGGGTAAAACTGCATTTGTGCTCACAATGGCCAGAAACATGTCTGTTGAACACCAGATTCCTGTAGCCTTCTTCTCTCTTGAGATGTCCTCGCTTCAGCTTGTAAAAAGGCTAATGATAAGCGAGACAGGGCTCTCTTCCGATAAAATCAAAGGAGGGAAAAAACTGGAAGAGTACGAATGGACCCAGATAAATACAAGGCTCACTCAGCTTATTAAAGCGCCGCTCTATATAGATGATACGCCATCGCTTTCGATATATGAATTTCGCTCAAAGGCACGCAGGCTTGTTTCAAATGCTGGGGTAAAGGCAATTATAATTGACTACCTGCAGCTTATGAGCGGCCCTCCTGAGCTTCGCGGAATGCGTGAACAGGAAGTATCTTCAATTTCAAGATCGCTAAAAGCAATTGCCAAAGAACTTAATATTCCAATAATTGCACTTTCTCAGCTTAGCCGTGCAGTAGAAACACGGGGAGGTTCAAAACGCCCTCAGCTGAGTGACCTAAGGGAGTCCGGTGCAATTGAACAGGACGCGGATATTGTTATTTTCATTCACCGCCAGGACTACTATGGTTTAACGGAAGATCCCGCAATGACCGGTGTCTCGGACATTATTATCGCAAAACACCGTAATGGTGCCGTGTGCGATGTTCAGATGCGGTTCAGGAGTTCTGAGGTGAGATTTGTGGACATGACCGATCCGGATCTCTCTGGAGGAAACCATTCAGGGGTTGTGCAGACTTTCGGGTCCAAGCTCAACAGCAGCGAGTTCAAACCAAATTCGGACTTTGACTTCTAAAGAATTAACATGAGACTCAGACTTTCGATTATTCTTGGGATTATTCTTTTACCTGTGATTTCCTTTTCACAGGAATTACAATGCAATTCTATAAGGGATATTGCCGAGAAAGACCTCTCATTTAAAGACGGAGAGTCACTCACGTATGTGGTAACATACAAATGGGGATCTGTAATGACCGATGTGGGAGAGGGTGTGACTACTCTCAGGCGCATTGGAGGAGGCGCACAGCCGGTGCATTTTCATGCATCTGTTACAGGAAAGACATATAAGTTTTATGATATGTTTTTTAAAGTAAGAGATCTCTATGAATCAAAGTTCTATGCATCCAGTATCCGCCCGTTTTATTTTTACAGGAGCGTTGAGGAAGGGAAATACAGAATGAAAAACACATACTCCTTTTCTCAGGATAATACAATCAGAGCAAAAGTTCAAAAATATGACAACCCTGTTACCGATACTGTTTTAAAAGGGACCAACTGCACTTTTGATATTCTTACTCTGTTTTATTATGCCAGAAACCTGGATTTTACAAAACTGCAACCCGGAGACAAACAGCCGATGTCATTTACTATTGACGGGGAATTATATGATATATATTATCGTTTTATTGGAAGAGAGGTTAAGAAGATTCCCGGAACCGGTACATTCCGGACTATTAAATTTGCTGCGAAACTCGTTGCAGGGAAAGTTTTCAGAGGCGATAAGGAGATGATAATATGGATAACGGAAGATTCCAACAAAATTCCGCTAATGTTTGAGATGGAAATTATAATAGGAAAAGTTTATGGAAGGCTTACAAAGTTTGAAAACCTAAAATTCCCACAGACCAGTAAATTAAAATAGATGAAAAATTCAGACGATATTATTGAACATCAGGGAGAGATTATCGAAATAGGCATAGATTATATTATGGTTGAGATAATCAGCCGGTCTGCCTGTTCTTCCTGCAATGCAAAATCGATGTGCTCAATGAGCGAGGCGGAGTCAAAGGTTGTCGAGGTAGAAAACAAAGGTTATGAAATGTTTGAGATAGGAGAAACGGTAAATGTCATTCTCAGAAAAAGCCTTGGATTTAAAGCGCTGTATATTTCTTACCTCATTCCGCTTTTAATTTTAATTCTAATATTATTATCTTTGTCATCCTTCGGAATTGGAGAACTGACTACCGGACTCTCTATAATTATCGCTCTTGCAGTGTATTACTTTGGAGTATACCTTCTCAGGGACAGATTCAAAAGAGAGTTTGTTTTTACGATTGAAAAATTGAACAAATAATGACGACTACAATTATTTTTACAATTGTCTGTCTGAGTCTTCTTGGTCTCGGACTGGCTTTGATCCTCTATTTTACTGCGCAAAAATTCAAAGTTGAAGAAGATCCGAGAATTGACGATGTTGAGGCCATACTTCCCGGTGCAAACTGCGGAGGCTGCGGTTTCGCCGGTTGCAGGGCTTTTGCGGAAGGATGTGTAAAGGCCGAAAGTCTTGACAACATGTATTGCCCCGTTGGAGGAAACGATGTAATGAAAAACGTTGCCGGCTATCTGGGCCGTACAATTGCAGAAAAGGCTCCTCAGGTTGCGGTAGTAAAATGCAACGGCAATTGTGACAGCAGACCCAAAACCAGCAATTACGACGGATATCAGTCCTGCGCTGTTATGTCTACCCTTTATTCCGGCGACACTGGATGCAGATATGGCTGCCTTGGTCAGGGAGACTGTGAAGTATCCTGCAAATTTGACGCATTAAAAATGGATCCGAGAACAGGACTTCCCGAGATTGATGAGAATATTTGTTTCGTGCATGAACAAGGATAAAGGCGGAATTGCGAGAAAATCCTGTTCAGTTGCATGTATCGGATGTACAAAATGTCAGAAGGTATGCGCTTATGATGCAATTACAATATCGTCGAACCTTGCTTATATAGATTACAATAAATGCAAACTCTGCCGTAAATGTGTGGTTGAGTGCCCTACAAATGCAATATGGGAGGTTAACTTCCCTGTACGGGTGCCTAAGAAAGAGGTATTAACAGCAGAAGAACAGTAATAGTGTTTAATTATGAGTAGAACATTCTCAATAGGGGGTATTCACCCCAGTGATAACAAAATCTCGGTAAACGCGGCAATAGAGAACTTTCCTTTAATGGAAATGGCGTATATTTCTTTGTCCCAGCACTTGGGAGCTCCTGCCGAACCTGTTGTGGCTAAGGGAGACAAGGTCAAAACCGGTCAGCTTATTGCTAAGGCAAACGGATTTATTTCGGCAAATGTACACTCTTCGGTTTCCGGGACAGTTTCTTCTATTGAACCCTTGCCGGATCTGGCGGGAAACCCTGTTCAGCACATAGTAATTAAAGTTGAAGGTGACGACTGGCTTGAAAATATCAACCGCTCGGGCGAAATTGTGAGAGAGATAAAGATGAGTGGTCCGGAAATACTTGCAAAGATTGCTGAATGCGGTGTCGTTGGGCTTGGAGGCGCGGCGTTTCCCACTCATATTAAGTTGTCTCCTCCTCCCGGCAAAAAGGCAGAGTATCTAATCATAAATGGCGCTGAATGCGAGCCATACCTTACTTCGGACTACAGGCTTATGCTGGAGCAGCCGGAAGAGATTCTTATCGGAGCAAAAATAATGATGAAGGCACTTAACGTAAATAAATGCTTTCTTGGAATCGAGGACAACAAGCCAAAGGCAATTAAGAAGATGAAAGGGCTCTGTTCAAAGAGCTATCCGCAGATAAAGGTTGTCTCTCTGTTAAAAAAATATCCTCAGGGAGGAGAGAAACAGCTGATTGATGCAATTGTAAAAAGACAGGTTCCTTCTATGGGATTGCCTATCGATACGGGAGTAGTGGTGCAGAATGTTGGAACCGCTCTTGCAGTTTATGAAGCCGTTCAGAAGAATAAACCGCTTTTCGAGGGGATTGTAACAGTTACAGGTAAGTGTATGACAGAACAGCGGAATTTCCGCATGAGAGTGGGAACAACATTTGAATCAATGATATTTGCAGTTGGCGGATTTCCAAAAGATGCAGAAAAGCTTATAAGCGGGGGCCCAATGATGGGGAAAGCCGTTTCGAGAATTGATGCCTCTTCCGTTAAGAGTACTTCTGCACTTTTGCTTCTTACAGAAAAGGAGACAAAAAGGGGAGAGGAGGGCAATTGTATCCGTTGTGCCAAATGTGTCGAGGCCTGCCCGATGGGATTAGAGCCATTCCTGCTTAACAGACTCTCAAGAGCCGGGAAAATCGAAGAGCTGGAGGCCAATTTGGTGCAGGATTGCATTGAATGCGGAAGCTGCATTTATACCTGCCCTGCAAATATTCCTCTTCTTGATACCATTCGCCTGTCAAAGGCTCAGGTATTGAAAATGCTAAGAACCAGACCTAAAAAGTAATCAGAAAATCAGATATGAAAAAACTCATCGTTTCACCCGCCCCCCATTTGCACGGAGAGAAAACCACCAGGAATTTGATGCGGGATGTAATCATTGCATTGTCGCCATCGCTTCTTGTATCGGTTTACTACTTCGGGTTTTCGGCGGTTAAGCTGGCACTTGTGGGTGCGGTTACAGCAGTATTGGT
>JAGDMC010000254.1 GCA_017860395.1 Bacteroidota bacterium
AGGCTCACTTTGAGATACTAAGGGCAAACCCCAGACTTCCGTTCCTCCTTTTCAATGAAATTTCCACAAACCCAAAAAGGGTAGAAGCCTTCAAGGCCAAATTCAGTCAATTGCCAAGGCCGATGCTTGAAAAAATTAACGCGGAACTGCAACAGGAGGAATCAAAAGGAAACATCAGGAAGGTAGAAGCGTTGGATTTGCTTCTTAGCATAGTTTCGATGAATGTGATAAAGTTCATTGCAAGCCCCATAATAAAGGTGGTAAGCGGAGCAACAGACCAGGAATACGACAGGATGCTTGAAAGACGAAAGAAAGAAAATGTACTTATCATCCTGAAGAGCCTGAAGCCGTAACTGCCCCCCGTGGCAGAAACACAGAAGAACCAGAGCGCGGCCCCAGTGTGCGGGGCAGACCTTAATCCCTCGGTTTTCGTGTTATGTTTTTGAATATCAATAAGTTAAATCATTTCAATATTTTTTATATGAACCTAAATATGAACAAGTTAACACGAAAACCGAGGGGTCTGTTCCTTCGGGCGTCTCTGCTTGCAGGGGCGATTTGTGCAATCGGGTTTACCGGATACGGACAAAATAACGCAGGGGCAAAGGCAACCGGTTTGTCTCTGGAGTACTGCGTGGAAAAGGCGGTTTCAAATTATCCGATGGTAAAACAGTACGGACTCATCGAAAAAGCCGAAGCATTTAGTTTGTCTAATGCTTCAAAGGGATATTTGCCGCAATTTTCACTCTCGGCCAGAGCCACATATCAGAGCGAAGTGACTCAGATTCCCGTATCTATGCCGGGAATAACACCTCTCAACAAAGATCAGTATCAGGCCGTTCTGGAACTGAACCAGACTATTTGGGACGGCGGCGCAATTGAGTCGCAAAAGAAGGCAGCAAAAGCCGCTTCGGAGGTAGAGAAAAGAAAGAATGAAACCGATCTTTATGCACTCAGGGAGAGGGTTAATCAGCTTTTCTTCGGAATTCTGCTGCTTGAAGAACAGATTGTTCAAAACGGACTTTTGCAAAAGGAGCTGAATACAAATTATAAGAAAGTATCGGCATACCTGCAAAACGGAGTTGCCACCAAGCCCGACCTCGATGCTATAAAGGTTGAACAGCTTAAAGCTTCGCAAAGGCTGGAGGAGCTGACGATGACAGGCAAAACATTTCGTGAGATGCTGGCAGTAATGACTGGCGATTCACTTGCTCTTAACGGAAATCTTATAAAACCTCAGGTTCCGGCCGGGAGAGTGAACGGGCTTAATAACCTTAACAATAACAGGCCCGAGCTTAAGTTTTTTGATGCGCAAAAGGGACTCTATTCCAGCCAGGAAAGCGCAGTAAAAGCATCGGTAATGCCTAAATTCAACCTGTTTATGCAGGGTGGGTACGGAAACCCCGGGCTGAATATGCTAAAACTGGAAGTAAACAGGCAAAGCGTAGAACTGCAGAAGGAGACATTTTTATTCAACAGCAGGCTTCTGTCGACCCAGCAGAAAAATGAAATTGACAAGCTGTCCCGGCAATTGAGCAGTGATGAGGAAATCATTTCTCTTCGTCACAGTATAAAAGTGGCGGCAGAAGTGAAGGTAGAAAACGGGACACTTTCCGTTTCCGACCTCATCAGGGAAATTAATGCCGAAAATCTTGCCCTTCAGGAAAAGGCATTTCATGAAATTCAGCTTTTATCGGCAATTCATAGTTTCAAGACTACACTTAACGAAAACTAGAATTCTCATCGAAAACTATAATTATTAACGAAAGCAAGAATTCTCAACAAAATTTAGAATTGAATAAGAAAATCTAAAAATCAATTATATGAAGACCATTAAAAAACTTCCTTCAATACCCGCCCTTGTTCTTCTGGCCACATCGGCATTTTTCACATTGTCCTGCGGAGGTAAAGACGGCGAATATGATGCTTCCGGAACATTTGAAGCTACTGAGATTATTGTGTCGTCAGAGGCAAACGGAAAAATTCTTTCACTTGACATTGTTGAAGGACAACAACTTGAGGCTGGCGCTCCTGTGGGCACGATAGATTCTACCCAGCTCTATCTTAAAAAAAGACAGTTACTTACTTCTGTGCGCGGAGTTGAGGTGCGCCGTCCCGAATACAATAAACAGATTGCTGCAACCCAGCAGCAGATAGCCACTCAGATAAGCGAAAAAGCAAGAATTGAAAGACTGGTAAAGGCCGAAGCTGCAAACCAGAAACAACTGGATGACATTAATTCGTCTATATCTGTACTTCAAAAACAACTTGAGGCGCAAAAATCTTCGTTAACCACCACTACAAGCGGGATGAGTGAAGATGCTGCAGCGCTGATGATTCAGGTAGATCAGTTAAACGATCAGCTGAGTAAATGCAGGATACTTTCTCCAATAAAAGGGACAGTGCTTGTTAAATATGCCGAAGCAGGTGAACTTACAGGCAGCGGGAAGCCTCTTTTCAAGATTGCAGATATCGAAAACATGATTTTAAGGGCATACATCACTTCCGATATAATCACAAAACTCAAACTCAATCAGGAGGTTAAGGTATTTGCCGATTTTGGCGAAAAGGAGATGCGCGAATATCCGGGAACAATAGTGTGGATTTCGGACAAAGCCGAATTCACTCCAAAAACTATACAGACAAAGAAAGAGCGTGCAAACCTCGTTTATGCAGTTAAGATTGCGGTGAGGAATGACGGCTACATCAAGATTGGAATGTACGGCGAAGTAAAAATCTGAGCCTCCAAATTATTAAAATGAATAATGAACTTATGACTTTAGCCGGCAGCAATATAAAAGCAGTTGTTTGCACTAATGTTTGCAAGAGTTACGGGAAAGTTCCCGCTCTCAAAAACATCAGCTTTACGGTTGAGCAGGGAGAAATCTTTGGCGTAATCGGGCCAGACGGTGCAGGCAAAAGTACTCTCTTCCGGGTACTCACTACCCTGCTGCTTGCCGATAGCGGTACTGCCTCTGTCGAAGGGATGGATGTAGTAAAGGAATATAAAGAGATACGGAAAAATGTCGGGTACATGCCGGGCAGGTTTTCTCTCTATCAGGACCTTACTGTGGAAGAGAACCTTAAGATTTTCGCAACTCTTTTTCACACAACTATTGAAGAAAACTATTACCTCATAAAAGACATATACAGCCAGATTGAACCTTTTAAAACCCGCCGGGCCGGTGCCCTTTCGGGAGGTATGAAGCAAAAGCTGGCATTAAGCTGTGCGCTCATTCACAAGCCTTCCATACTTTTCCTTGACGAACCTACAACCGGTATAGACCCTGTATCAAGGAAGGAGCTTTGGGAGATGCTGCGCAAGTTAAAGTCGCAGGGCATAACAATCGTAGTGTCTACCCCTTATATGGACGAGGCCTCGCTTTGCGACAGAATTGCACTCATACGGGATGGCGAATTTATGAAAATTGATACTCCAAAAGGAATTATTTCCGGCTTCCGGAAAGAGCTGTGGGCAGTAAGGGGAAGCAACATGTCTGCCTTAATAGGGCATCTGCGGGAGGTTGATGGAGTCGTAACCTGTTTTGCCTTCGGAGACAATCATCACATTACCGTTGACAATACTGTTCTCACAAAGGAGATTCTCAGGAGCCGGCTGGAGGAGAAAGGGCACAATGAAATTTATATAGAAAAAATTGAAGCAGGAATTGAAGACTGCTTTATGGAACTCGCCAACAGATAGAAATATGAACGTTATAACTGTAGAAAATCTTACAAAGAAGTTCGGAAACTTCACTGCCGTTGACAACATTTCGTTTGAGGTGGGCAAGGGAGAGATATTTGGTTTCCTTGGGGCCAACGGAGCAGGAAAGACCACTGCTATGCGTATGCTGTGCGGGCTGTTAAAACCGACTTCTGGGAAAGGTATTGTAGCGGGGTTCGATATCCGGTCAGAATCGGAAAATGTAAAGGCTGCCATTGGATATATGAGTCAGAAGTTTGCTCTTTACGAAGATTTGAAGGTTTGGGAAAATATCAGGCTGTATGCTGGA
>JAGDMC010000059.1 GCA_017860395.1 Bacteroidota bacterium
GCCGGACTTGAGCAGATTTTCGGAAAGCATTACGGATTTATTGACGACATTCTGGACAAGTCCTGCCTTGAAAAGGCACAAAAAGAGATTGACTGGTGCACTGAAAAGGGAATAAAAATCCACTACTATCCAACCGCTTCCTTCCCATCCCGCCTGAAGGAGTGTTGTGATTCCCCGGTAATTCTTTATTCATACGGAGATACCGATTTTAATCACGACAAAATTATTGCAATTGTTGGCACGCGGCGTTCAACCGCATACGGAACAAAAACCTGCAGAAACATAATTGAGGAGTTGTCCGCAGGCGGTTACAACCCGGTAATTGTAAGCGGGCTGGCTTTCGGGATAGACATTTGCGCGCATAAGGCTGCTCTGGATTTTGGCCTTCACACAATTGCCGTTCTTGCAACTGCACTCGACACAATTTATCCGTCTCAGCATCACTCTCATGCAAAAAGCATCTCAAAACAGGGAGCGCTTCTCACAGAGTTTTCAAGGGGCACGGATTCTTTCAAGCTCAATTTTGTTCAGAGGAACAGGATTATTGCAGGAATATCTGCAGCGACAATAGTAATAGAATCGGGAGAGAAAGGTGGCGCACTTATAACTGCAGAGCTCGCCCACTCCTACTCAAGGGAACTTTTTGCCGTTCCGGGCAGAATTTCCGATTCACTTTCGGCAGGCTGCAATAAACTTATAGCAGGGAATCTGGCTTCTGTTTTTACCTCTGCAGAGGATTTCCTTATATACATGGGATGGAATGACAAGAGCAAATCTGCTGTCACCAAAGAGAAGAAATTGTTTTATACAGGCGATCCCGAAAAAGAAAAAATATTAGTAGCTTTGAGGCAGAATATGGAGCTGAATATAGATGAATTACACAGGCTTACAGGGCAAAGAATCCAGGATCTTTCTGTAAAGTTATTAGAACTGGAAATGGAGGGGCTGGTCAATTCATTTCATGGCAACAGATATTTACTCTCCTAAACACAATAATTTTATAATGACTCAATTCATTGATACTCACTCTCATTTATACGACAACGATTTTATATCCGACCTCCCCGAGGTAATTGAAAGGGCAAAAGAGAGCAAGGTATTAAGATGTATCTTACCGGCCGTTGATAAAAGTTGCCAGCAATCACTAATGGATACTGCTTCAGGATTCCCGGGCACTCTCTTTCCGGCTGCAGGTCTGCACCCTACTTCCGTAGGAGAAAACTGGGAGGAGGAACTTGAATTCGTATACGAAACTACCGCTGCCCATAAATATATTGCAATAGGTGAAATAGGCATGGACGGTTACTGGTCGAAAGATTTTCTGAGCCAGCAGGCAATTGTTTTTGAGAAACAGATCGAACTGGCAGTACGGCTTAATCTTCCTGTTATCATTCATTCCCGTGAAGCAACTGAGGAGATATTCAAAGTATTGGAAAAATGCCGTCATTTAAATGTAAAGGGAGTTTTTCATGCTTTTTCAGGAAGCTATGAAACATTCTGCCGTATTCAGAAAACAGGAAATTTTTTAGTGGGTATAGGTGGTGTCGTTACTTTTAAAAAAGCCTCTCTTGCAGAGACCGTAAAAAAAATAGGGCTTGAAAACATTGTGCTTGAGACTGATGCCCCCTGGCTGGCTCCTGCGCCGTTCCGCGGTAAAAGAAATGAGCCGTCATATATAGGTATAATAGCACAAAAGCTGTCAGAATTGCTGGAAAAGGACATAGAAGAAGTAGCCGAAAAAACTACCGGAAATGCACAAAGAATGTTTAACTTGTAATTTCATTCAAAAAAATAAATGAACTCATCTATTCTCTTAATTTACACCGGGGGAACAATAGGGATGAAACAGGATCCTGAAACAGGTGCCCTGATGCCCTTTAATTTCAATGAAATTCTTGAAGAGGTTCCTGAACTTAAGAAATTTGGCTGTAGAATCGACACTTTTTCATTTGAACCGCCTATAGATTCTTCTGATATTCGGACAGATTTCTGGATTGAGATTGCAAAACTCATTCAAAAAAATTACAGCCTGTACGATGGATTTGTAATTCTTCACGGTACCGATACTATGTCATATTCTGCATCTGCTTTAAGTTTTATGCTGGAAAATCTTCAGAAGCCGGTTATTTTCACAGGAAGCCAGCTTCCGATAGGAATGCTCCGCACAGACGGAAAAGAAAATCTCATATCTTCCATAGAAATTGCTGCAGCAAAGGATTCCGAAGGAAGAGCAATGGTTCCCGAAGTTTGCATCTATTTTGAGAGTCAGCTTTACAGGGGAAACAGAACTACAAAATACAATGCAGAAAATTTCAGGGCATTTCGCTCTGCAAACTATCCTGTACTTGCCGAGATTGGAATACATATAAAATACAATAATGCTTATATAAGGTATCCCGAAACATTCAGCAATGAGTTGTCAATTAAAACGGACCTGGGTACATCTGTTGTTATATTAAAAATTTTTCCGGGAATCTCCCGCGAAATTATCGAGCCAATACTCAACATCAATGGCCTTAAAGCCATAATATTAGAAACCTACGGCTCCGGAAACGCCCCTACTGCTGAATGGTTCATTGATTTGTTAAAAAATGCGATTGACCGTGGCCTTATAATATTGAACGTTACTCAGTGCCATGCGGGGAAAGTCGATATGGACGCATACTCAACGGGAATACTTTTAAAGAAGATAGGAGTCATAAGCGGATTTGACAGTACAACCGAAGCCGCTCTCACGAAATTATTTTTTATACTCGGCCAAACAAATGACAATCAGAATATTAAAAGAATGTTGCAGAAAAATTTACGAGGTGAAATTTCAAACATTTAGTTGTAATTAAAAAATTCTTTTTAAATTGCACGATGTTTGGCCCCAAGAGGAAACAAATAACTATTTAAAATACATTGTTTAATACTTTAATCATTCAAAAATTTATGAAAAAATTTTTCATGTTTTTGGCAGTAGTAGGTTTCATGACCCTATCTGCACAGTATGTTGCTGCTCAAACACCAGATCCTGCCACTACAACTACTGTAGCTCAGCAGACTCCTCAGGCAGAAACTGCTATCCACCAACAACTTAAGTCCTACTTTATTGAGGGGGGTGCCGGGTTTATGGCTTCAATCCTCATCTGTCTTATCCTTGGTTTAGCAATTGCCATTGAGAGAATTATTTATCTGAATCTTTCAACAACCAACACTGAAAAACTTCTAAAGAAAATCGAAGATGCTTACAAAACAGGCGGAGTTGAAGCTGCAAAAGAAGTTTGCCGCACAACTAAGGGCCCGGTTGCTTCTATTTTCTATCAAGGTATTTCACGCATGGACGAAGGTATCGAAGTTGTTGAAAAATCAGTCGTTTCTTATGGTGGCGTTCAAATGAGCCAGCTTGAGAGCGGTTTAACATGGATTTCACTTTTCATTGCAACTGCACCTATGTTAGGTTTCCTTGGAACAGTTATTGGTCTTATCCAGGCATTCGACGCGATTGAAGTTGCCGGTGATATTTCCCCTAACGTTGTTGCTTCAGGTATGAAAGTTGCCTTGATTACCACAGTAGGTGGTTTGGTTGTAGGTATCATTCTTCAGGTTTTTTACAACTACATTCTTTCAAAGATCGACGCTATTGTTATCTCTATGGAAGATGCATCAATATCTCTTATTGATATTTTGGTTAAAGCAAAAAAATAAAGATCGATTATGTCAAAACTAGGTAAATACATTTTATACACTTTAATGGCTATTTCCATAGTATTTGTAGTTGCTTTCTTTGTCAATCAGGATGCAGTTCTGGATTCATTCCTTTACTATGCATACATCCTTTTTGGAGTTGCATTACTTGCTGTGATTTGCCTCCCTTTAATCAACCTGTTCGACAATCCTAAAGGCATTAAGAAAATTTTATCAAGCCTTTTGGTTGTAGTTGTTCTGGTTGGTGTGTCGTATCTCCTGTCTTCAGGCGATCCCCTTACCAATAAGCCTAATCTTAATCCAACAGAAAGTGTGCTGAAGATGACTGACACTGGTCTGATTATGACTTATTTTTTAGCCGCTGCTGCTGTCCTCTCTATTGGAGTAGGTGGAGTATTGTCTATTATTAGAAACAGGTAAATAAACTATAATTAATATGGCTAGACCAGTACAAGGACTGCCTTCTTCTTCATTGGCCGATATTTCCTTCATGGTTCTTATCTTTTTCCTTTTGGTATCAACCATGGACCAGGATATGGGTTTGCAGCGCCGTCTGCCTCCTATGCCTGATCCAAACCAGAAAGTTGACGATGTTCAAATCAAACGTCGCAATATTATGGTTGTAAGGATAAACGATGCCGACCGCCTGCTTGCAGGAGGTTCCCCAATGGAAGTAAGCATGCTGAAGGATAAGGCAAAAGAATTCTTACTCAACCCTACTAATGACGAGAATCTCCCTGAAAAGGCAGAGCAGACAATAGAAGGTTTTGGTACTTACCCTGTATCTAAAGGTGTTATCTCATTACAAAATACACGTGGAACAAGTTACAACGCATATATCAAGGTTCAGAACGAATTGGTAAAAGCTGTTAACGAAATCCGCGATGATTTTGCGATGCAAAACTTTGGCAAGAAGTATTTTGCTCTTACCGAAGATCAGCAACGTGTTTGTAGAGATGCTATACCTCAGAATATCTCGGAAGCAGATCCAAAAGACACAGGTAGAAAGAAATAATAAAGAAGAAAAGTATGGCAAAATTTTCAAGAAAAGGTAAGGGCGGAGTCCCTGAGCTGAGTACCTCGTCACTTGCTGACATTGTGTTCATGATACTATTGTTCTTTATGCTCACTACCAGTATGAGACAGGGAGAAAAGAAGGTTACATTAAAGATGCCAGGTGCATCTGAAATTGCTAAACTTGAGAGAAAAGACCTTGCTGCATATATATATGTAGGTACCCCTATTCCAAGCGAACAGGGTAAATATGGTACCGACGCACGAATTCAGCTTAATGACTCATTCAGGTCAGTAGATGATATCCGTGACTTTATTGCAGCAGAGCGTGAAACACTCAGTGAAGCAGACCGTCAATTTATGACAGTATCTATTAAGGCAGACGAAAATGTTCGTATGGGTATAGTTACAGACATCAAACAAGAGCTTAGAAGAACATCTGCTCTTAAGATTATGTATGCAGCCCGCAAGGCTGGTGCCGGCGAACTTTAGTCTTTGTCAATTTCTCAGGATGAGGGTGTCTTCTTTTAATAAAAGGACACCCTCTCTTGTATAGAAACAAATCCAAATAAAATTAAGTAATGAAAAAAATTATATTGATTCTTTCTCTGATCGTTACATTTTTTTTAATCTCTGATGCTTCTATTGGCCAGCAAAAGGGAATCGGTCAACAGGCAAAATATGTATTCTTATTTATTGGAGATGGCATGAGCCAGTCCCATGTTTCTCTTGCAGAGGCTTACCTGGCAACACAGAGAGGTGTTATTGGAAATGATTTCGTCTCATTTTCAAAATTTCCCACTATATCATTAGTTTCTACATTCTCGCTTAATTCATACATCACAGACTCAGCTGCCGCCGGAACAGCTCTTTCTACAGGAAATAAAACAGACAACGGAATGCTTGGAGTGGATCCTAAAGGAAATAAATTTAAAAGCATTACTTACAAAATTCACGAAAAGGGCATTCCTGTAGGAATAATTTCAACTGTTACACTTGATCATGCAACTCCGGCTGCTTATTACGCCAATAGCGATAAGAGAGGAGACTATTATGACATTGCTCTTCAACTTCCAAATACCGGATTCGAATTTTTTGGAGGTGGCGGATTTATAGATCCCACAGGTAAAGAGAAAAATATGCCAAATATTTATAAAATAATAGGAGAAAATGGTTATAAGATAGCAAGAGGTGTTTCCGAAATGAAAACTGTCAAAAAAGGAGAGAAAGTAATAATGCTGCAACAAGCCGGCAAAGAGGGTGAGCTTCCTTTTGCAATTGACAGAAAAGTTGGTGACCTTGCATTAAAAGATGTTGTTTCCGCTGCAATCGAACATTTATACAGCAAAAAAGGGTTCTTTATAATGGCAGAAGGTGGGAAAATTGACTGGGCAGCGCATAGCAACGACGGCAAGGCAGATATTCTGGAAGTACTGGATTTTGCAGATGCTGTAGAAGTAGCCTACCAGTTTTACCTTAAACATCCGGGCGAGACTCTGATTCTCGTTACAGCTGACCATGATACAGGAGGACTCTCTCTTGGCAGCACAAAAGGGTACACCCTCAATTTAAAGGCGCTTGATTCTCAAAAAAGCTCTATAGCTGTTTCGAAAGACAGCACAGAAGCATATCTTGCATTAAACAAAAAAGCATTTGTCGGCTGGACAACAACATCACATTCGGGTATTGCTGTTCCTCTGTACTCAATTGGTGCGGGCAGCGGAAATTTTAACGGAAGACTTGACAACACAGATGTTCCTAAACTCATTCTTAAGAGCATGAGAATTCCATTTTAAAGTAAACTTAAAACCACCCCCCTGGTTATGAAAAACTTCATTACATTTTTACTATTACTGGTTTTCTCTTCTGCAGGTGCACAAAGCCTGCCTAAGAGGGAATTCAGAGGAGCATGGATCCACACTGTTGGAAACCAGCAATTCAAAACAATGAGTGCTGACTCAATAAAACAGCTGTTTATAAAAACACTTGACAATTTTGAGAAGGCCGGCATTAATGCCGTAATCTTCCAGGTTCGGCCGCAAGCTGATGCATTTTACATTTCAGATCTCGAACCATGGAGCCGTTTTCTCACCGGAGAGCAGGGAAAAGCTCCGGATCCTGTCTGGGATCCTCTTCAGTTTATGATTGACGAAGCTCACAAAAGAGGAATGGAACTTCATGCCTGGTGCAACCCCTACCGCGTGACATCCAATGACAGTGAGCAACTGAATCCAAATCACCTTTATTTTAAAAAACCGGAAATTTTTAAAAAATACGGAACACAACTTTATTTCGATCCGGGCGAACCGGAAGCAATAAAACATACTGTGCGCGTAATTGCAGATATGGTAAACAGATATGATTTGGATGCCATCCATTTTGATGATTATTTCTACCCATACCCTATTGCGTTTGAAGAGTTTCATGATGATGCATCTTTTGTTAAGTATGCAAAATCTCAGGGATTTGAATACTGGCAAAAGGCCGACTGGCGCAGACACAATGTAGCCACTTTAATTAAGGCTCTTAATGACACTATCAAGTCAATCAAGCCATGGGTAAGATTTGGTATAAGTCCTTTTGGAATCCACAGAAATCTTAAGGACACTCCGGACGGAAGCGGCAGCAAAACAAACGGACTCTCCAACTACGAACAGCTTTATGCCGACGTACCTCAATGGGCAGACAGCAGCTGGATTGATTATAATGTTCCTCAGATTTACTGGAAAATTGGTCATCCCGCAGCTGATTTTAAAACCCTTATTGAATGGTGGAACGAGAAAGATTTTAAAGGGCAGCTCTATATTGGTCAGAATATATCCACTTTCAAAGAACCGGATGTCAACAATCCATCAACTACCCAGTTTGCCGCTAAGATGGCTCTTGTAAGAAACCTTAAAAATGTTGACGGAAATGTCTGGTGGCCGGGATGGAGTATAAACAGTAATCCTTTTGGATTTTCGGATAGTCTTGCACTAAAATATCAGCACAGGCCTGCTCTTATACCCGTTTACGAAAACCTTGACACAATTGCTCCGGCTCCGGTTGTAAAAGCTTCCCTAAAAAAAGATTATCTCGTTTGGAGCCATCCGCTGATAAATGTTAAAAATGCCGACG
>JAGDMC010000255.1 GCA_017860395.1 Bacteroidota bacterium
AAGGCTGCGGCCGCGGATATATGCGAGAGGAGAAATGAGCAGCTTTTCGCTGCGAAGCATCTCTTCAATTTTTATTGCCTCGCGGCTGGTAGATTTGAATGACTTTTTAATTACGGTAAGGTTGTCAAACAAAGGAAGCATATAAGGGCCAAGTTTGTCTTTCACGTCTCCCGGAAGGAAACCCATATCCTGATTTTGCAGCGGAATAACAGGGCGGGAGAGAAGTATCTGGTCGTACATTTCTTCCTGTTCAACTGCGGCAGCAAGAGCAAGGAGCGTTTTACCGGTACCGGCTGTTCCTGTAAGAGAAACAAGCTTAATGTCCGGGTTGAGAAGAGCGTCAAGAGCAAATGTCTGCTCGTCATTTCTTGAGTCAATGCCGTATGCTTTCTGCTTCTTAACCCCAACAAGAGAGTTTGTATAGCTGTTAAAGCGGGCAAGCACATTGTTGCCTCCCTCTCTCTCTATTTTGAATAGCTGGTTTGGCTGCGGGTCGCGAACCTTAAGATCTTTTGCAGACACTCCCTGTTCGTCATAAAAGAGTTTGTCAATTTTATCCTGAGCTACGTCAGTCAAAACCTGAACTTCCTTGTGGATATTTTCTACCCTCTCTTCGGTGATTTTGTCGGTGAGGTAGTCCTGAGCCATTATTTTCAGGGCTTTTGCCTTCATTCTCAGGTTTATGTCTTTGGAAACCAGGGCAACTACTCTGCCCGGGTTGTTATCTTTTATCCACTGTGTTGTGGCAAGTATTCTGTGGTCCTGCGTATCTTCGAAAAACGATTCCAGCATCTGCTGGCTGAAAGGGTGGCCAAGTTCTATTTTTATGAGGCCATTGTTTTTACCGATTTTTACTCCCTGGTCGAAGAGCTGATTGTCGGTAATCTTGTCCATCTCGCGGACAAACTCCCTTGCATTGAAATTTGTGGCATCATTGCCCTTTTTGAATTTATCCAGCTCTTCAATAACGGCAATCGGGATTACAATGTCATTTTCCTGAAAGTTGTGAATTGAACGAAAGTCATGCAGGATAACATTTGTATCCAAAACAAAGATCTTTGGCTGTTTTTTCTCTTTCATAATATTAACTGTTTTTATCTATCCACTCCCTTGCATTAAGGAATATCTCAAACCATGGAGTAACCTGGTCTTCTCGCCTGTCGGCGGGATAGTGTGCCCAGTTGTGAGGGTATGTACACCTCTCGGGGTGTGGCATCATGGCAAGATGCCTTCCGTCTGTGCTGCAAATTCCGGCAACTGCTCCCGGAGAGCCGTTAGGATTTGCAGGATATGAATTATAATTGAACTTAAGTGCTGTTTTAAATCCCGATGTGTCGGCCGGGAAGAGGAACTTGCCTTCTCCGTGAGCAACCCATATTCCAAGTTTTGAACCGGTGAGGGTGCTGAGCATAATAGAAGGAGAGTCTGTTACCTCTACTCCAACAAAAGCACTTTCGTATTTATGGCTGTCGTTGTGACCCATTTTTGGAGAGGCCTCTCTGTTTTCCGGAGTAATGAGCCCCAGTTCTGCCATAAGCTGGCAACCGTTGCAGACTCCAAGGCTCAAAGTGTCCTTTCTTGCATAGAATTTCTCAATTGCATTCTTTGCCTTTTCGTTGTAAAGGAACGCACCGGCCCATCCTTTTGCCGAGCCTAAAGTATCGGCATTTGAGAACCCGCCCACAAAAGCAATTACCCTTACCTCTTCAAGAGTCTCTCTTCCGGAGATGAGGTCGGTCATGTGCACATCTTTTACGGTGAAACCTGCAAGATGAAGCGCCCATGCCATCTCCCTGTCGCCGTTTGAACCTTTTTCACGGATAATTGCAGCTACCGGAGCAGCTTTGCCTTTATCCTGAAGTATGTTGTATGCAGATAATTTGCCTTCGAATGTATGAGGAAAATCAAATACCAGAGGCTGCGCCTTGTAATTGCGGAAACGCTCTATGGCAAGTTCATTACCCGACTGGCGGGAATCGAAGAGGTATGAAGTGCGGAACCACACATCCCTGTGCTCGTTTATGTCAAGTTTAAGTTTGTGCTTGTGGAGGGTTATATTTGCCTTTCCTGAATCGTTCCAGTTTCCTATTTCGTATACGTGGATTGTTGCATTGTCTGCAATATCCATAACCTTTTCAAGATTTTTGGCAGCAACCTGGATAACAACACCGGCGGCTTCTGAGAAGAGGAGTCTTACCGGGTCTTTTTCGTCAATTTCGCGAAGGAAAATATCTATTCCGCCCTCTTTGTTTGCAAAGTTCATTTCCAGCAGGGTAGTAATGAGCCCGCCTGCGGAGATGTCATGGCCTGCAAGAAGCAACCCGCCATCGACCATTTTCTGAACCGCGCCAAAGCAATTTGAGAAGTAGGCAGCATCAACCACATCTGGAGTCTCATTTCCAAGCTGGCCTGTAATCTGTGCAAACGAAGAGCCGCCCAGCTCATAAGTCATTTCGTCTATGTATGTAAACGGAATATATATTATTGATGCCTTTTTATCCTTTACCAGCACCGGTTTTACAACTTTGCGGATGTCGCTGCATTCGCCTGCGCCGGATACGATGAGTGTTCCGGGAGCAAGTACCCTCTCCCCGCCGGGATATTTCTGGGTCATAGAAAGCGAGTCCTTGCCTGTAGGGATATTTATTCCAAGCTCAATTGCAAAGTCGCTTGCAGCTTTTACTGCGCTGTACAGTCTTGTGTCTTCGCCCGGGTTGCGGCATGGCCACATCCAGTTTGCCGAGAGCGACACTCCTTTGAGCCCTCCTTCA
>JAGDMC010000256.1 GCA_017860395.1 Bacteroidota bacterium
CCTGGGAAACATGCGTCAGCCGGGTCCTCCCGGATCAGGACAGCAAACTGACATTAACAAAGAGAAGGATGCAAAGCCCCGTCCTCCTGAATATACCCTAAAAAGATATTTTAAAAGTCTGGCCCACAAAGATTCTGTTAACCTTTCGAGACTTTGGTTTGGCTCTATGATTCTTCCGGGCACGGCACAGATTTATAACCGCGACTACTGGAAACTCCCGGTACTTTATGGTGGCATGGGAGCCTTCATTTATGGAGGAATACACAATAATTCACGCTTTCAGGAGAGCGGTGACAACAACTTCCGGGTAAAGAGGAATTTATTTTATGCTGCTGCTGCTCTCACATATTGGGGCGGTATTCTTGACGGAGCTGTATCTTTCAAATACAACAAAGATGTATTGCCGGCAAGAGCATCTGTTTATTCTGCAATGCTCCCCGGATTAGGACAGGCATATAACGGAGACTACTGGAAAATTCCAATCATATACGGGGGGCTGATAACCGCAGGGTATTTTGTCAGCAGCAATAACCAGCAATACAAGTATTACAAAGACCTGCACAACCAGGCTACCACACCGGGATCCGGTTACAGCGGCTCAGCCAGTGCCGAAACGCTTAAATACTACAGGGACTCCTACCGCAGAATGCGTGATTACTCTATTCTTGCCGGAGTTGTTGTTTATGCACTTAATATTATTGATGCAAATGTATTTGCACACCTTAAGGATTTTGACATAAGCGACGACCTTTCGGCAACTTTCAATCCGGCTCTTATTGAGCCTATTGACAAAAGATATATTAATAACATGACTCCCGCACTGGGAGTATCAATCAACTTTACATTTTAAGATGCGCAATTTTACTATCCTTTCAGGCAGAGTCAGATTGATTCTACTGGCTACGGCCGCTCTGATGCTCATTTGTCCACCCTCATACGGACAGATTTTTAAAAAAAGACAATCAAGAGAGAGTCTTGAACGGGAAGTAATGCAGTTAAGGAAAACTGTTGACTCTCTTAAACTGGAAATGGAGTCCAACATTATACCCATTGCCGATACAGTGAGTGCAAACGACACTATAAACCCCGGAGGGCTTGCATTCTTTGACAGCGAAGATATCGCGGTGCCGGCTGTTTCCACGGACAGTCTGCTGAGTTTGTGGTATATCCAAAAGAATCTTTCTATTGATAATGTGTACTCTGTAAATCTTGAAACAGAGAATTTCACGTCAAGTACGCCTGACTCGGTAATAATTAAAAGGCTAAAGGCAATAAACTCTTTCATTCCCCTGCCGTACAACAATATTATTAAAAACCACATTATATTTTATACTCAAAAAATACCAAACAAGATTGACCTTATTCTTGGATTGTCCAGCTATTATCTGCCAATTTTTGAAGAGGTGTTTGACCAGTATGATATGCCTAAAGAGCTTAAAGTAATGGCAATCATTGAATCTGCGCTAAATCCAAGAGCAACGTCGAGAGTAAATGCAAGAGGAATGTGGCAGTTTATGTACCGTACTGCACTTCAGTATAACCTGGAGATAAATTCATATGTGGACGAAAGGCTTGACCCTGTTGTGTCTGCCCATGCTGCTGCAAAATATCTTAAAGACGCATACACAATTTTCGGAGACTGGTCGCTCGCTATTGCATCTTATAACTGTGGTGCCGGAAATGTAAACAAAGCAATAAGAAGAGCCGGGGGGTCGAGGGATTTCTGGACCATTTATCCATATCTTCCAAGAGAAACCAGAGGTTATGTTCCATCTTTCGTGGCTGCACTTTACACATTAAATTATTATAAGGATCATGGCATAAACCCAAGAAGCATGGAAATGCCGGCTCACGTTGATACATTTGAAATTAAAAAACCACTTCACTTTGAGCAGATAGCTGAGCTTGTGGGTATCTCAAAACAGGAGGTATCAGACCTGAATCCGCAGTATGTAAAAGATATTATTCCGGGAAATGCCAGTAAAACTTATATCCTGAAAATTCCTTACAACTACACCAATGCTTTTGTAGATAAGGAAAAAGAGATGTACACATATAAAGATTCAATTTTCTTTAATCCTATTGTGTTTAACGAAACAAAGGCACGCGTATCAAATAACGAAACAATAACCCATAAAGTCAAGCGTGGAGAAACTCTGGGGCGCATTGCACAGAAATACGGAGTGAAACTATCTGACCTGCAACGCTGGAACAAAGTAAAATCATCCATCCGCATTGGCCAGAGGCTCGTTATTCATAAAAATGGTCCTGTAACATCTGATTCTGCTTCAGAAAAAATAGCATCAGCATCAGTTGCTCCGGCAACTTCGGTTAGTACTATTACTTCCGAACCAAAAACTGAACCAAAGCATACCGGGAAATATCTGATGTACACCGTTAAGAAAGGTGACACTTTATGGGAAATCTCCAGAAAATTTGAAGGAGTTACTCTTAACGATATAATGTCTGTTAACGGTTTCACAAAAAGAAGCAAAATTATGCCGGGCAAAAAGATTAAAATCAAGCCTATATAATAACCGGAAATTTTCAGAATTTTATTCTGATTTCAAGTTTATAATCGCTTTTAGAGGGTCCCGATATCTCATCGAGGCCCTCTCCTGTTTTATCTCTGTCAAAGTATCCGGATTGCGCAAATTTAAACCATACGGTGAGCCACCTGCATGCCTCCCATCTTAAATTGGCATACCATCTTATGCCTTTTCCGCTTAATGCCGGAACCGAGAAACCATACAGCACATCTCTCTCATAA
>JAGDMC010000257.1 GCA_017860395.1 Bacteroidota bacterium
ATTTAAACATTTATGGCAAATTTATGTTTTTTAAGGTATATTGAGAAACTTTGTTTTGCTAATTTTGTGCGATATATAAAGTAAAAACTGTCAGAAAAAGAGATAAATGGAGTTATACAACAATATAGAAAAAATACGGGAACAGTTTCCTGCTCTCACACAAAGGGTTAATAACCGGGAGTTGGTTTACTTCGACAATGGGGCAACTGCGCAAAAGCCAGTAGGTGTTATCAATCTGCTTAACGAAATGAACTCCGGAGTTAATGGCAACATTCACAGAGCTGTTCATGAACTTAGTGCGCGGAGTACTATTTTATACGAAGGAGCAAGGGATGCTGTAAAATTATTTATTAATGCCGGCGACAGAGGAGAAATTATATTCACTTCCGGTACGACTGCCTCGATTAACCTTGTGGCAAATAGTTATACTTCCACTTTCATAAACAAAGGCGATATAATCCTGTTAACAGAGGCCGAACACCATTCAAATCTTGTCCCCTGGCAAATGGCATGTAGCAGGTCCGGTGCAGAACTTCGATTTTTGCCTGTTGACGAACAGGGTAACTGGAGAATGGATTTGCTGGACGAACTTCTTGATAAACGTGTCAAACTTGTTTCAGCGGCGCATATTTCAAATGTTCTTGGCATAATCAATCCTGTTAAACAATTAATCGACAAAGCTCACTCTGCGGGAGCGAAGGTTCTCATAGACGGTGCTCAGGGAATCGTTCATACAGAAGTTGACGTAAAAGAGCTTGATTGTGATTTTTATGTCTTTTCCGGACACAAATTGTACGGGCCTACAGGTACCGGAATTCTTTACGGTAAAAGGAATTTGCTTGAAGAGATGGTACCGTGGATGGGTGGTGGCGATATGGTTGGCTCTGTTAGTCTTGAGAAATTTTCATTTGCCGAATTACCACTGAAATTTGAAGCCGGAACCCCAAATTTTATTGGTGCGGCAGCTCTTGGAGAGGCAATTAAATTCGTGAAAAGCATAGACAAAGGGTTTGCAGAAAAGCACGAAAAAGAGATTATATCGTTTATTACCCGTGAGCTTTCGAAAATTGACGGAATTCGTATGTATGGTTTGGGAGAAAACAAAATTTCTTTGTTCTCTTTTAATATTGAGGGTATTCACCCTTCGGATCTGGCTATTTTGCTTAACAAAATGGGTGTTGCAGTCCGTTCAGGAATGATGTGCTGCGAACCTCTCATGAGCCGGTATGGAGTAACCGGGATGGTAAGGGCCTCTCTTGCAGTATATAATACGATGAAGGAAGCCGAAATATTCATCGAATCCATAAAAAGAGGCGTAAGAATGTTATCGTAGGTATCAATTATATAGATAAACAGCTTTAAAAACAAGATATTTAAAAAAATATATAATGACAATTAAAGAGGTAGAGCAGCAGATTGTAGAGGAATTTTCGATTTTTACAGACTGGTTAGACAAATATGAGTACATAATTGAGCTTGGTAAGTCGCTTCCTATAATAAATGAAAAGGGGAAAGACGAGAAAAATCTCATAAAGGGATGTCAGTCAAGAGTATGGCTTGCTGCCGATTATGTTGACGGGAAGATATATTTTACCGCAGACAGCGATGCAATAATAACAAAAGGTATTATTTCTCTTTTGGTAAGGGTTTTTTCGGGAAGAACGCCTCAGGAAATCATTGATGCCGATCTTTTATTCATTAAAGAGATAGGACTTGAAGAGAATCTCTCTCCAACAAGAGCAAATGGTCTTTTGTCCATGATTAGGCAAATTAAATTTTATGCTGTTGCTTTTGCGGCAAACAAGAATAGCTAAATTATTTAATATGAGCGTTGAAAAGAATATTGTGCTGGCTTTAAAGCAGGTCCATGACCCGGAAATTCCGGTGAATGTTTATGATCTTGGGCTCATTTACGAGATAAGAGTAGATGAAAACAAAAAGGCATTTATAAAGATGACACTTACGGCTCCTAATTGTCCAATGGCCGATCAGTTGTTGCAGGATGTTTATGATGCTGTAATGGATGTTCCTGCTATTGAGGATGTTGCAATTGAGCTGACATTCGACCCGCCGTGGAGCAAAAACAGAATGAGCGAAGAGGCTTTGCTTGAACTGGGATTATTATAAAATGCATAACGTTTATTTGCTTTTGGGCAGTAACAGAGGGAATAAAGCACTCCTTCTTGAAAAGGCAGTAGAAAGGCTGAATTCTATTTCCGTTAAGCCTGTTATTTCCTCATCTCTTTTCGAGAGCGAGCCATGGGGATTTAATGCGAAAGAGTGGTTCTTAAACAAGGCGGTTCTTATTGAAACGAATCTTTCACCTGAAGTTCTTTTGTCACAGATTCTTAATATAGAAAAAGAGCTCGGCCGGGTAAGGGGAGTTCTGAAAGAGGGATATGAGTCGAGGGAGATTGATATTGATATTTTGTTATATGACAACCTGGTTCATGATAGTGAAATTTTATCAATACCTCACCCCAGAATGCATTTGCGTAAATTTGTATTAGAACCGCTAATGGAGATTGCTCCGAATATTGTGCATCCGCTTTTTGGCAAAACAATTGAAGACCTTTATAAAATCTGTCCCGATAAATCTATTGTGAAAATGAAGGGATTATGAAAAATTCTTTGTTTACGGATACCAGGGGAAGAGAAATTCCTTCATTTGATTTGCAGGTGGGAGAGGAAAATGTCCTTTTTGCATTTAGGACAATGGAGGAGATTTGGGATGAGTCCGGAAGCGAGGCTGACCCTCCGCACAG
>JAGDMC010000060.1 GCA_017860395.1 Bacteroidota bacterium
GACCTCTATATTGAGCGGTTTGCAGGAGAGGTTCCTCCGCGATTTGTAAACTACATGCCATGGGGAACAATACGGTATACCGAACTTCACAGCCTATTGTAATAAAGGCTTGAAGAACGCGATACTTTTCAGTCCCGCCGCTTCAAGCCCCTTGATAGAAATAAATTCTTTTACTCTTCGCGCATTGGTTTTGTCGAAATCTTCTCTCCTGTTGCATCCATCATCCTCTGCTGCGGTGTTAGGTTGCGCAGCGCATATATTCTCATCTCCTCTTTTGCCCAGTCTTTTCCAGCATTGTATTTCTCCAGCTGGTATTCAATTATGTGACCAAACGGATAATTTGCAAGATACAACGGTGAATTTATCATGTGTGAATAAATTGCAAGAAGAGGAGTTAACAGCTTCCTTAAGCTGAACAGGAGTGGCTTCCGGATTTGCATACATCCATTTCCATACATTCATGTCCACAAGCGCAACACCCATAATTTCATATGCTCCCCAGAAAATATCCAGTTCAGTCATTTTTGCCTGCTCTGCATCTGCCTTTTTATAGCCAAGCAAAGTAAGGTCCCTCTTCTGGAAAACAAATGCGTTTGCCTCTGTAAAGGCAGTGTTTGGAACGCCGTTGAGAATATAATAGTCAACATCCCTCATGCTTATTGTCTGCTCAACATTGTGTCCCATCTCGTGAACAGCAATGTTAAATCCTTTGTAGTCCATTCCGCCTTTTGAGAGTCTTGTTCTCAGGCGGGCAACATCGTTTCTGGACATTGCTCCCATTGCATGCCCTGAACCTCTTGCCGCCTCAACTACGATAGCTTCGCCAAGCTGCGAGGCTTTTGCTGCCGGGAATCCAAACTTCACAAGCATATTTGGAATATCCTTGTCAAATGCCTCTGCGGTAGGATACAAAGCTTTTGTTTTTGCTGTCAGCAAATCTTCGGAAATTGAACTTCTCGATTTAAATCCGTCATACCAGATATCGTATGGCTCGAGAGGCCTGCCAAGACGAGTCTTAATCATTTCGGCAATTTTTTTAACCTTTGGAGAACTTATATATTCAATGAACATATTTTCAATGTCTTCCTGCTTTACCTGCATTCCTCCGTCGAAAGCTCTTTTAATGGCAGTAGGGTATGCAAACGAATATACATCCATTGCTTTTTGTGCCTGGAACAATTCAAGAAGGACGGCATATCTCTTGTCTCCCTCCTGTTTTACTTCCACTGCGGCTCCCCCTTTTGTGATTGTGTTCGAATATGGGTTCCAGTCATACTCCGGATTATTTATAACCTGCTGCGGAATTGTCTGTTCAACAATGTGAAGCATCACTTTATAAATCATTTTCTGCTTCTCAGTATTATTTGGAACAGGAGCATAATTGGACTTTAATTCGTCTCTGAGGTTCCAGTGTGTAAGCAGCTTCATATCTGCCGGAAACAGTTTTTCGCCTTTGTCATTTACGAGGTGCCCCATCATAATATTGTATTCCGCTATGTAACTCTCTGCCCTCATTTCGGCATCGGCAACCAGTTGTTTAACGGCAGCCGGAGCTTTAGGAGTGAAAATATCGCCCATTCTGGCATATGCCCAGTCCAGACGACTCCATCCGGAACCAAGACTATCCTTTTCTTCCAGAGTGAAAAACGGGAAGTTGAGAATAGTAATAAAAGCAATTTTGTTGCTGTATAAATCTTCTGTGAGGTGACCGGAAGGGTCGTATGCCCCAAAGATATAATCAACCGGAGCAAGCGTATCACCGTCGAGGTGAAGAGGTTTTTTAAGTTCAACATTCATTCTGTTGTACTCGCCCCAAATAGATTCAAAAGCAATCGAAAGCTTGTCGAAAAGCGCTTTTTTCTTTTCAGGGGTCGATGCATAGTTCCCGATGCAGAATGTAGTAAAGTCCTCTTCGGAACCAAACTCAGCTTTCCATTGACGGGCAGCCTGAGCAACACCGGCTTCCATTAATTCCGGAGATGCGAGACCGGGGCAGCTCTCCTTAATTTTTCCGATTGTGGCTTTAACGACTTTTTCACCAATGTTCGACATATCATTTTCATTTGTAGTTTTTGCGGGGTTGTCACATGATAGAAGTCCCATCAAAACGACCGCAATAGAAAGAAAAAAACTCTTTTTCATATTAGTGTATTTGACCTCGAATATAACCAATTTTTATCTATCTTTGTCGATTATAAAAAAAACATCATGTATTCTTTAGCCAACAAAACTATCCATGAGGGACTTACATTCGACGATGTACTGCTTATTCCGGCCAGAAGCGAGGTTCTTCCCCGGGAAGTAGATGTTTCCACATATTTTTCAAGGAATATAAAAATCAGTTCGCCAATAGTATCTGCTGCAATGGATACAGTAACAGAAGCAGCAATGGCTATTGAGATGGCAAGAGAGGGAGGAATAGGCATCATCCATAAAAACATGCCTATCGAAATCCAGATGGAACACGTTCGCAAGGTAAAAAGAGCCGAAAACGGCATGATTTACGACCCGATAACCATCCATAAAGACTCAACCGTCGGAAACGCCCAGATGCTCATGAAGGAGAACAAAATCGGAGGTATACCGGTAGTGGACGAAAAAGGAAGGCTCATTGGAATCGTAACAAACAGGGACCTTCGTTTCATTGACAATCCCAAAACTCTCATTGAAGAGGTGATGACAAAGGAAAACCTCATTACAGCAGTAAAAGGTACCGATCTTCAGCAGGCAAGCGCAATTCTTAAGAGATACAAAATAGAGAAACTCCCTGTTGTAGACGAAAACCGGGTTTTAATAGGGCTTCTCACATTCAAGGATATTACCAAAATCAAAGACAATCCAAACGCGAGCAAAGACGAAAAGGGAAGATTGCGTGTAGGGGCAGCAGTTGGAGTTGGCGCAGATACAATTCTTAAAGTTGAAAAACTTCTGTCTGTTGGCACAGACGCAGTTGTTATCGATACTGCACACGGACATTCTGTTTATGTGCTGCAGACAATCAAAAAAGTAAAACAGGCTTTTCCTAATTTAGAAATAATTGCCGGAAACATTGCAACCGGAGATGCTGCAAAAGCTCTTGCCGAATGTGGCGTAGACGGCGTTAAAGTTGGAATCGGGCCGGGCTCAATTTGCACAACCAGAGTCGTGGCAGGCGTTGGCGTACCGCAACTTACAGCAATCATGCTTGCAGCCGAGGCTCTCAAGGGGACAGGAATTCCCATTATTGCAGATGGTGGTATCCGTTACTCCGGAGACATAGTAAAAGCACTTGCCGCAGGTGCGAGCACAATTATGGCAGGGTCTTTGTTTGCTGGTGTAGAGGAGTCGCCCGGAGAGACAATCATTCTCAACGGAAGAAAATTTAAAGCCTACAGGGGAATGGGTTCACTTGAAGCAATGCAGATGGGTTCAAAGGACAGATACTTCCAGGATATGGAAGAGGATGTGAAAAAACTGGTTCCGGAAGGAATTGTTGCTCAGGTTCCATACAAGGGAACGCTCACCGAAGTTGTTTATCAGATGGTGGGTGGTCTTCGTGCCGGAATGGGATACTGTGGTGCCAAAAACATAGAGGAACTCAGGAACGCACAGTTTGTACGGGTAACGGCTGCAGGAGTGGCAGAAAGCCATCCGCACGATGTTACAATTACAAGAGAGGCTCCAAACTACAGCCGATAGAGAATATAATTTTAAAAAATGAAAAAGCTAGTATTTATTGCCTTCGTTCTTATTACTGCATCATGCAAATATCTGGAGTTTAATACCAGGGATGCTGTTGTAGCAGAGGTGGGAGATAATAAGCTTTACGAGTCCGAGATCAAGTCGCTCATACCTCCGGGCAAATCGCCCGAAGACAGTCTTGAAATGCTCAACCAGTATGTGAACAGATGGGCCATCAAGCACCTCCTCCTTTCAAAAGCGGAGAGCGAACTTTCCAAAACCGATAAAGATGTGGAACAGGAACTGGAAGACTATCGTTCTTCCCTGCTTATGTACCGGTTTGAAAAAATGTACATAGACCAGCGGCTCGACACTACTATCACAGAAGCTGAGTGCCGCGATTACTATGCAAAAAACTCAGGGAATTTCGTTCTCACAAACTCTGTAGTTAAAGCGAGATTTGCCAAAGTATCATCTACATCTCCAAATCTTGAAAAATTAAAACGGATTTATAAAGCAGTTTCCATTGAAGATGTCGACGAATTTGAAAGGCTGTGTTACAGCTCTGCAGATAAATATTCAAACTTCAACAACGAATGGATAGACATTGCTCTCATTGCAAAAGAGATTCCGTACGACGTTCCTGCAGTGGAAAGGGAAATTGCAACAAAATCTGCGATTGAAACTAAAGATTCGTTATATACATATCTGGTATTTTTCCCCGAGAAAATCAGCCCGAACGAAACAGCTCCCTTCGAATACTACCGTTCAAGAATCAAAGAGATAATTCTAAGTAAAAGGAAGCAGGATCTCATAACAAAACTTGAGCAGGACCTAATTCGGGAAGGTCTGGATGACAATTACCTTAAAACCAACATTAACAGAAAGTAAAATGAAAAAAGTGTTTTACACTCTCTTTGCACTCATAATGGTTGCAACTGCCACAAATCTTCAGGCACAAAAGTACACCGGAGGTTTGATAGACAAGACGGTCGCACTTATCGGCAATGACATGATTCAGCTCTCTTCTATTGAGGCAGAGGTTCAGATGATGATGGTTCAGGGAGTAACTTCCGACAAGAATATCCGTTGCGAAATTTTGGAAAATATGCTGACCCATAAACTCTTCCTTACACAGGCAAGACTGGACAGTATTAACGTAAGCGCCGAGAATATCGAAGGAGAACTGAATAGCCGTGTTCAACAGGTACTCACACAGCTGGGAGGAGAAAAAGCAGTTGAGGAATATTTTAAAAAGCCTCTGTATAAAATCAAACAGGAGTGGAGAGAAGCATTAAATGAGCAGCTACTTGCCCAGGAGATGCAAAAGAAGGTTGCTCAGGGAGCACCTGCCCTAACGCCATCTGATGTTGAAGAGTTTTACAAGAATGCTCCAAAAGACTCGTTACCAATAATTTCCACACAGTATCAAATTAAACAGATTGTACTGTATCCCAATAAAGAAGATGCTGTAATGGCAGTTAAGGAGAGATTGCTCGAATTTCGCGAAAGGGTTATGAAGGGGGAGAAATTCAGTAATCTGGCTACGATTTACTCTCAGGACCCGGGCAGCGCCATTAAGGGAGGAGAGCTAAGAATGGCATCAAAACAATTGTACTGGCCTGCATTCTCAGATGCAGCCATGTCGCTTAAACCCGGCCAGGTTTCTCAAATAGTAGAGACTCCTGATGGTTTCCACCTTATTCAGCTTATAGAAAGAGAAGGCGATATGTTTAACGCCAGGCATATTCTGCTCAAGCCAATTTACACTTCCGACGACAGGACCAAAGCTTTCGCAAAGTTAGACAGCATCAGGACAATTATCATTTCGGACAGTATTAAGTTTGAAGCAGCGGCACGCAAGTTTTCTCAGGATCCAAAGACTTTCATTAACGGGGGCCTTCTTTCCGAAGAAAATTCCGGTTCTTCACTTTTCGAAAAGGACCTTCTGAAGCCAACTGACTATGCCATAATCAAGGATATGAAAGTAGGTGATATTTCGGAGCCTTTTGAGTCAAGCGACAACGAAGGAAGAAGCGGTAACACAGTATACAAAATCATCAAACTTGTAAAGGTTATTCCTTCGCATGTGGCAAATTATAAAGATGATTTCAATGTCCTTCTCACCGAGGCCAAAAACAGGGCTTCTCTGGTAGAGATTGATAAATTCGTAAGCAAAAAACAGGCAAGTACATTCATTCGCATAGATCCGATGTTTACTAAATGTCCGTTTAAACGCGAGGGCTGGATTAAATAATGTTCGCTCCACTACTGGCAATAGCAGCTTTAGCTCTGCAAACCACCTCTGCGCCCGCAGATACAACAGGCAAAGAGGACAGGTTACTGCGCCTTATAAGCGCACAGTCGGCTCAGCTTATTGAAAAGGACGGCATTAACTATAGAAAGGTTACCGGTCCCGCCCAGTTTTTGCACAATAACACTTACATTATTTGCGACACAGCCATATGGAGCGTTGAAAAAAATATTATCGACGCAGTAGGCAACGTCCAGATTATTCAGGAACAAACAGCACTTTACAGCGATAAGATCCACTACATTGCAGACAGTTCTCTTGCACAGGTAAGGGGCAACCTTGTTCAGCTTGTAGATAAGGAGAAAAACCGGCTCCGGACCCTCTATCTTGATTATCACACAAAAGACAGTGTTGCCAGATTCTTCTCCGGAGGCAGTATGATTGATGAAAAGGGGAACACTATAGAAAGCAGCGAAGGAGTATACGAGTCAAAACTCAAGAGATTCCGCTTCCTCAATAATGTGGAAATGAAAGTGGATTCTGCCATAATTAAATCGGACTCGCTGGCATATCTTACTCAGGCAAAAAGAACAATATTTCTTGGTGAGACGCACGCCTGGCAGGATTCTTTATACCTGCGGGCAAACAGTGGCTGGTATCAGAAAGACAGCGAACAGTATCTTTTCAGCGACAGTGTTTTTGTCCTTACAAACAAACAAGAGGTATGGGCAGATACCCTCTTCTATGACAAGAAAAAAGGAGAGGCGGAACTTTTCAGCAACATCCAGATAGTTGATACGACACAAAAGGCTCTGTTTTTCGGAGACTACGGCAAGTATACAAAAGATCCTTTTAACGTGATTCTTGCAAAAAATCCTTCTGCAGGCTATTATACTGCCGACAGCACTGCAAGAGATACTTTGTTTATTGCTGCAGATACCCTGAGGTATTACACGAGAAAAATGTTTGAGCTTGACTCTTCTTATGTTTCGCTTTCAAAAACAAGGCTTAAGCAATCTAAAGTCGACCCGCTCGAGGCACTCATAAAAAATGTTACGCAAAAAAACATGCTTGCTGCAAAAGAAGCGGCCCAGTCCGGAAAGACTCCCGTTAACGGGAAGCCGCCTGTCCGGAAGCCACAGGCAACTACCACACACCCACCTGTGACGGACACGTTAAAACCCGCAATGATCCCTGATGACCCTAAAAAGGCCAAAGCAGGAGACTCCACTGCCGTAGTTAAGGACACAACCGCCGTGAGGTTTGCACTTGCCTACAACAAAGTGCGCATCTTCCGCAGCGACATGCAGGCAATTGCGGATTCTCTTGTTTTCAACTCAATCGATTCCATCGCAAGAATGTACCGTGACCCGGTAATGTGGAACGAAGGAAGTCAGTTTACAGCAGACAGCATCCAGTTTGTAATGTCAAAAAACAGGCTCGTCAAGGCCGAATTAATCTCTTCGGCATACTACATCTCCAAACAGGATTCCCTATACTTCAATCAGATTAAAAGTGCCGACATGATTGGCTTTTTCAGCGGCAACAAGCTTAATCGTTTTGATGCGCTTGGAGGTGTCTCTCTCCTGTTTTTCCTTGCAGAGGACAGCATCATCACCTCCGTGAATCAGAAGGAGTGTAAATTCCTGAGTGCAGCCATAGACAGCGGTAAATTGCAGCGCGTAAAGTATTACGACAACATCAAAAGCGATATGTATCCTGTGGTTAAACTTGAAACCGGAAAAGACAAGCTTAAAGGATTTATCTGGCGCGACTCTGCAAGACCTTCCTCAAGATTTGATGTTTGCCCCAGAATTATCAAAAGCAGTGAAAGAGATACTGTTCAATATATAAAGCAGCCTCTCTTCCCCAACACAAAACGTTTTTTCGGCGAAAGCAAAAAGGGAACTGCGAGTAAGACTCAGCCGGTTAATACTTCAACTCCGGCAACAGCTAAACCTGTATCTCCAACAACAACTCCTGCAAGTACAATAAAAAAGCAGACCGGTAAAACCGACCTGCCTTCTAAATCCGTGCCCGTTAATCCCAAGTCCGGGAAACCCGCCAAAGGAGAACTGCTAAAAGCTCCTCTACCAGATTTTAAGCGTTAGTCCGTGAATTTTCTTTCTTGCTTGCTCCTTCTCCTCGTCAATAACTTTTT
>JAGDMC010000061.1 GCA_017860395.1 Bacteroidota bacterium
GGAGAGGTGAACTATTCTGCAGAAATTAAAAACATACGCCTTAATGCCGGTTACTCAATAGAGACAAGCAGTATGAAATCCGATGTTGTGAACAGTTTTGAATCGTCAATATATACCACATCATTCCTCAAAAACTACCTATATTCCGAAATTTCCGGTCAGAAAAACAAATGGTCATACAAAGCCAGTATTGGAGTTTCAAATATCAAAAGAGAAACCATATCCGATAAATACAGCAACTGGCTGTTCAGACCATCCTTAACTGTTGGATTCAACATAAACAAGAATCAGAACCTACGTCTGTCATACAAGAAGGACTCTGCAGAACCTTCATTATCAGAACTCAGCAACAACAGGACATTTATTACCGAACATATTATCCGTCAGGGGAATCCGAATCTCAGACCTAGTGTATCCAACGAAATATTCATGGATTATTCTCTAAAGACCAAACTGCTTGACTTTCAATTTACTCCATATTACAGACAGACTACTAATCCGATAAACACATATTTTACCAGAGCCGAAGAAAATATTGTCATGGCATCGGAAAACGGAGAATATTCAGAAAATTACGGAATCAGCTACTCCGGCACTATTAAGCCATTCAGCAGTAACCTTGTTACCATAAGATTCAGCGGGCAGGTGATGAACACAGAACTCAGGAGTGCACAGGCCGGTTCTTATTCCCATCTGTACACACCACTCTGGTATCAGATAAATGTTCAGCATAAAAACTTTCTTGTCTATTATCAGGGAAATATAGTCGGCAAATATCTCAGTGGCCCATACCTGTCCACAAATGAAAACAATTCACACTTCGGGGCAAGATACACCAGGAACAACCTGTCGGTTTTCGCAAGTATCTACTGGATTTTTACAAGATCGAAATACAGGACATCCACCATTCCGGAAAGTATTGTCAATTTTCATAATTTCAGCTGGATAAACGATAATGCATCAATGTTTGTAGTAGGTATAAGTTATAATTTAGTAAAAGGCAAAAGCTACTCCGAAAAGGCACGGAAACTGCAGAACGCAGACAGAGACTCCGGAATGTTCTGATAAATGTGAATATTAAAATTTCTATCTTTGAAATTCAAATTTTAATATTCGCAAAATGAAGCTCAGTAATATTTCTGTAAAGTTTCCCATTAACTTCCTTTTAGCTTTTTTAATTTTTATTCCTGTATCATTTGCTCAGGTTGCAAATTCAAAGGATGATAAATTTTTAACATATTTCGAAAAAAACAATTTTAACAAAACTCCGCGATACGCAGAAACTGTTGAATTTTGCAAGCTCCTGGACGATAACTCTATAATCGTATCTTTTCAGACAATCGGGATTTCACCCCAAGGCAGAGAAATTCCAATCCTGATTGTTGACAAAGACGGTTTGACAGATCCGCAGGAAATTCGCAAAAAAGGCCGTACTGTTGTTGTCGCGGAGGCCTGTATTCATGCCGGCGAACCGGATGGCAAAGACGCAGGATTAATGCTCATCAGGGATATTGCGATTTATGGCAAATATCCCGGACTGCTCAACAATGTATCTTTTTTGTTTATTCCCATTATCAATGTAGACGGGCATGAAGACTTTGGCAGTCAGTACAGAATAAATCAAAACGGGCCAGAAGAGGTTGGCGCAAGATATACAGCACAAAAGCTGAATATGAACAGAGATTTCATTAAGGCAGATGCTCCCGAAACTAAAGCTCTGCTATCTCTCTATAAAAAATGGATGCCAGAACTCTTTATCGATATCCACGTAACAAACGGAGCCGACTTCCAGTATGTTTCCACATATGGTATGGACCAGTGCGGTTTTCTCGCCCCTAATATGCTTGAGTGGGCTAAAAAAATCTATGAGAAACAACTCCTTGAGAAGATGTCAGCTGCCGGATATCCTATTTTTCCATACTTTGAATTCAACAGTTACACCAATCCCGGAGCAGGTGTTTTACCCGACAACTTCCCTCCCCAATATTCCAATGGTTATGCATCTGCAAACAACCGCATAGGACTTCTGATTGAGAACCATATATACAAGCCATACAAAGAGAGGGTCAAATCGGCATATTTGATTGTTAAAAACTCCCTGGAAATAATCGGCTCAAATAGTACTGCGCTTATAGCAGAAATTAATAAAGCCGATAAATTCATTGCATCGGCACAATTCAGAAGAGACTCTCTGCCCCTGATGTATTCGCATGACAAGAAGGACAGTGCTATTATTGATTTTATGGCATGGAAAGACACAACAGTTATAAGCGACCTGAGTGGTGCAAAATGGACATACTCAAACAGAACAGCACCGGTTACCATAAAAATGCCCCTCTTTACTTCTTACAAGCCGGAACTGAAGATAAAACTTCCTGAGGCATACGTTATCCCTGCGGAGCAAATTGAGACAATTGCATTGCTGGATGTTCACGGTATAAAATATGAGCGGCTGGAGAAAGACCGGACAATCGAGGTGGAAACATACCGGTTTAAGGACCCTAAATGGTCGCAATTCCCCTACGAAGGCAGGGTAACTCTTGACATTAAATATACTACTCAAAAAGAGTCAGTAAATTATCGTAAAGGAGATGTAATGGTCGCCACTTCGCAGCCGAAAGTAAAGATAATTGCCTATCTTCTTGAACCCAAATCACCCACATCACTTGTATATTGGGGGTTTTACAACAATTTCGCAAGACCGGCTACTGAATTCTGGATACGACTCAATTATATGGAGGTAAAGGGAAGAGAAATGCTCGCCAAAGATCCTCTGCTCAAAAAGGAGTTCGAAACAAAAAAAGCATCAGACCCTGCCTTCGCAAACGATCCAAATGCCATCCTTCAGTTTTTCATGAGCAAGGTCCGCAAGAATGTGGAACCGGATGTCAACCGCTACCCCGTAGGCCGGTTAATGAATTAGCAGAAAAATAGCCAGCCTGAATTTAAGAAAGCGCAGGACGATGATTACTCTCTAAAACAGAATATCAGCAATAGTGAAAACGGCAAAGATTACAGAAGCGACTCCGTTTGCAGTAAAGAATGCAGCATTGAGCCGTGATATATCGTCTGGCTTAATAATAAGATGCTGATACACCAATAGTGCGGCAAATATTGCAGCTCCAGTCACATATATGATTCCAAGTCCTGCCGAATATCCAAAAATCCACAAAAGCGGAATAACGAGTGCATGTCCCACGGCAGAGACTATCATAGCTCTCTTCCGGCCAAGAAGCCCGGGAATTGAATGGAGCCCTTCGCTGCGGTCAAATTCCTCATCGGCAAGAGAATATAGAATATCAAAACTTGACGACCATAGGAAAACAATTAGGGACAATATAAGAGGAGCAACATCCAAACGACCGGTTACACTTATATATGCTGCAGCCGGAGCACAGGAAAGAGCAAGACCCAAACCATAGTGGCATAATGATGTGAATCTCTTAAGATAACTGTATCCCAGCAAAATTATCATCGCCGGAACCGACAGATACAAAGCCAGCCTGTTTATTAATGCCGATACTATTACAAAAAGAACGATATTGGCAATTACAAACAACAGAACAGCAGCAGGAGACAGAGCTGAAGACGGAATTTCCCTTTTTGCAGTTCGGGGATTTTTCGCATCAATTTTTCTGTCGGCCCAGCGGTTAAAACCCATTGCACTGTTTCTTGCGAAGACCATTGCAAGCAATATGAGCACAAGAAGCCTCCATGTGAATGCACCGCCCGGTTCAATCGCAAGAAAGAGCCCTATCAGAGCAAAAGGCATGGCAAATATTGTATGGGCAAATTTGACCAGACTCAGATATTTCGCTCCCCTGTCAAAAAATTTATTCATTATCGGAGCGATGCACCAAAATTGTATGTGAAGTTCTTAAGCAGGCGGTCCATTACCTCTTCCACATATTTGTCTGTGAGGGTTTTTTCCGGGTCCTGCAAAACGAAACTAATCGCATATTGTTTTTTCCCTTCGGGAATTTTTTCTCCACGGTATACATCAAACAGAGTTACACTCTTCAAAATCTTCTTTTCTGTTTTGAATGAACTCTTTCTCAACTCAGAAAAAGATACCTTTTCGTCCAAAAGGAGAGCAAGGTCGCGGCGAACTTCCGGGAATTTAGGGAGTTCCCTGTAAAGCACCTTCTGCTTTTTAACAAGAGAAAAGAGAACATTCCAGGAGATTTCAGCAGCAAATACCTGTTGCTTTATTCCGAATTGCTTCAAAAGCGAAGCATTAACATTTCCCATTACAGCCACCTCTTTTCCTGAGGCGGTTTTATATACGAGCCCTTCGGAAAACAAGTCGGCCGGAGCATAAGAATATTCCAGCTCATCCGGTTCAATTCCAAATCGCCTTAACAGTAATTCAAGATATCCTTTAAGCGTAAAGTAGCTGGCCGGATTAGCTTTTGACCTCCAGGACTGGTTGCCCGGGCCTGTTACAAACATTGAGAATTTTGAGGCCTCCTTGTAAGATTTAAGGTTCTGCGCAGGAGTTTTCCCGTCATCTCCGGTCTCTTCCACAAAAGAGTACACATTACCCATTTCGAACAGTTTGAGGTCGTTGTGCTGACGATTTATGTTGTGTACAATCACTTCAAGACCGTTTAACAACAATGTCTGCCTCATCGAGTTCAAATCTGAACTCAGCGGGTTCAATATCTTAACAAGTTTTGATTCGGGATAGGTTTTAAGTTTTGAGTAGTACTCACTCTTTGTAAGAGAGTTGTTCATCATTTCCGTAAAACCGTTATCGGCAAGAAAATCTGCTGCAAGTTCCTTTACCTTTTCCGGATCGGGTTTAGGTGTAGGATTTATTGAGGCTGTTACTCTCTCCGGCAATTCAATGTTATTGTAACCGTATATTCTCAGAACATCCTCTACAATATCGCACTCTCTGGTAACGTCTACCCGGTATCCCGGAACCGAAATTTCAGCACCCTTTTCGTCCGAAGATAGTACTTGGTATTCGAGAAATTTGAGAATGTTAAGTATGGTTTCTCTTCCAATTTTTTTGCCAATAAGTGATTCTACCCTTTCAAAAGAGATAGACACTTCTGCTCTTTTAATCGGATTTGCATAAACCTCTTTGATTTCACCGGCAATATTTGCTCCGGCAATTTCCTGCAATAGTTGTGCAGCTCTTTTGAGGGCATACGGAATAATTTCCGGATCGGCACCTCTTTCGTAGCGAAACGAGGCATCGGTTTTAAGCCCGTGACGTTTTGAACTTTTTCTGATTGTTACAGGATTGAAATATGCACTTTCCAGGAAAATCCGTTTAGTATCAGGAGAAACCCCCGAGGTTAGACCGCCAAAAATGCCAGCCATACACATAGGATTTTTCTCATTGCAAATCATAAGATCGTCCGAAGATAGTTTTCTCTCTGTCCCTTCAAGCGTAACAAATGACTCGCCCTGAACCGCCTTTCTCACAACAATTACTCCTCCGTCAATTTTATCATAGTCAAATGCGTGGAGCGGATGACCTGTTTCCTGAAGTATGTAATTTGTTATATCTACAACATTGTTTATTGGTCTGAGGCCTATTGACAAAAGCCTTTTCTGAAGCCATTCAGGAGAAGGAGCGATTGTTATGTTATCGAACGTGATTCCGGAATATCTTGGCGCATCTTCAGTTGCCAGTACCTTTATCTCAATAGGTTTAGTATTCGCAGAAGAACGCTTTAATGCAGAAAAGCCATCAACAGGCGGCACTGCAAGACGAGTATTTTTACCATTTAGTCTGAGATATGCTGCAAGATCTCTTGCAACACCTATATGTGAAGCAGCGTCAACACGATTTGGAGTAAGGCCTATTTCAAAAAGCGTATCACTCTCCAGTTTGAGGAAATCCTTTGCAGTCGTTCCAACCTTAGTTTCAGCCGGCAACACCATAATTCCTTCGTGAGAGGTACCAATGCCCAGCTCATCTTCGGCACAAATCATTCCCGAGCTTTCTATTCCGCGAATCTTTGCTCTTTTAATTTTTACCTGCTCTCCGTTAGAGAATGTAAGTGTAGTCCCAACAGTTGCTACAAGCACTTTCTGCCCTGCAGCTACATTTGGTGCTCCGCATACAATTTGAAGAAGCTCTTCTCCCCCTGCATCAACTTTTGTGAGGCTAAGCTTATCGGCATCCGGATGTTTTGAACACTCAACAACTTTTCCAACAACCACACCTTCCAGCGAACCGGGCAGCTGTTCCACCTCTTCCATCGCTTCAACCTCAAGACCTATTGAACTCAGAATTGTCTCTGTTTCCGAAGGCTTTAAATCTGTATTAACATAATCCTTTAGCCATTTATACGATATCTTCATATGTCTGAAAATTTATCTGATACTATTTAAAAAGTGACTCAACAAACTCTTTTTTGTTGAAAATCTGCAAATCCTCAATTTTCTCTCCAACCCCAATAAACTTAACCGGGATTTTAAACTGGTCCGAAATACCTATAACAACACCACCCTTAGCAGTTCCGTCCAACTTAGTAACGGCCAAAGATGTCACATCAGTTGCCTTTGTGAACTCCTTAGCCTGCTGATATGCATTCTGACCGGTAGAACCATCCAGAACAAGCATAACATCGTGTGGCGCATCCGGAATGAGTTTTTTCATCACGTTCCTGATTTTTGTAAGCTCGTTCATAAGGTTCACCTTATTGTGCAAACGCCCCGCAGTGTCTATAAGTACAACATCCGCATCCTGCGCAATTGCCCTCGAAAGGGTATCATACGCCACAGAAGCAGGGTCAGCACCCATTTGTTGTTTTACAATTTCCACTCCTGCCCTTTCGCTCCATATTGTAAGCTGATCTACTGCTGCTGCCCTGAATGTGTCTGATGCCCCAAGAATTACCTTTTTACCGGAAGCTTTAAGTCTTGCCGCCAGTTTGCCTATAGTCGTGGTTTTCCCAACACCGTTCACCCCTACAACCATAATCACATAAGGTTTCTTCGAAAAATCAAACGGCATATCCACGCCATTTCCTTCTTCAATATTAAGCAGCCCTTCTATCTCTTCCCTCAAAATTGAGTTCAGTTCGGAAGTGTTCATAAACTTATCCTTAGCCACCCGCTCTTCCAGCCGCTCTACAATCTTCAAAGTAGTATGTACTCCAATATCTGAGGCAATGAGGGCTTCCTCTATTCCATCTAACACATCTTCGTCTACCCTTGATTTTCCGACAACTGCCCGGGATAGTTTTTCAAAAATCCCCTTCTTTGTCTTCTCAAGCCCCTCTTCAAGAGCCTGTTTCTCCTCCTTCGACTTTGATGTAAATAATCCAAAAAATGCCATTGCTGTTTTTTTAACCTTCAAAGATACAAATAATGTTTAAATCGGGGAAAAAGAGAGGTGAGATACTGCATGAAAGGGAGCGACAGGAGGGGCAGATGACGTGCACCGCAATTACCCGCTTTTGCAAGTCTTGTTTGTTGGAATTATTAATTGGGATATTTATCAATGCAGGATAGAGTGTTACGGACGTGCACCGAATTTACCCGCTTCGCGCTCGTTCGGCTAAAAACACATACGGGAAAAGAGGAGTTTGCGGTTTCCAATACTTTTCCCGTTCAGTGTTTTCTTTACGTCTCACTCGCTGAGCGGGTCCCAAATTCTCCTTGCAATGTCCGTATCACTCTATCCTGTATTTGGATAAAAAACTCTATTATTAAATTTCAACAATTAATAATTTGCAAAAATTTGCCCAATTGCTCTTTGCAATGCCATTTGGTTCTATCAAATTCCAATTATCTTTTTATCAACAACCTCAATATTCACATT
>JAGDMC010000258.1 GCA_017860395.1 Bacteroidota bacterium
GCAGCTCAGGCAGCAATTAAAGAATACAAATAGAATCACTTATAAATATTGGACCATACTGGGCCGGCAAATTTAATTTGTCCGGCTCATTTGGTACTTAGATAAAATTTTTACGATGAACCGAATTATTGCATTAATATTTATTAACTTAGTAACATTAAGCACAGCTTTTTCACAAGCACCAAAAGCAAAACCAATTTTCAAAGAAGTATCAGGTTTCCAGGTTGTTAAAAGCATATTCCCAACAGCGGCCGAATTAGTTCAGGCCAATGAAGTGTGGTTTAAGATTGTCGATGACAAGAAGGCTGTTTTAGGATATTGCATTTCAAGCAAGCCGTATAGTTCCGGTATTATTGGTTATAACGGAGAAACACCTGTGATTGTGATTTTTGACAAAAACTGTGTAGTTCAAAAGGTTTCAATACTTAGCAACAGCGAAACCGCCGGATATTTAACCAAACTTGAAAGACAAAACTTTTTTAAAAACTGGTACGGACTAACAATCAAAGATGCAATGAACGTTAAAGCAAGTGCCGACAGCTACTCGGGAGCAACCATATCTGCCAATGCACTCAGACAAAACGTAGATCTTATATTGCGAAAAGCGTACTCTAAGAGATTGTAAAATGAAGACTTCAACCAAGATTATCCTTGGAGCTGCTATTTTAGCTCTTGCATTCATTCTCACCTACAGGTCAATTAACCAGGAGCCATCCGATAGCCTTCCGAAATATATGCAGGTAACTGCAATAATGGAAAACTCCGGGTGCATTCTTTGTCACAATTCACAGCCAAAAATGCCATTTTATGCAAACTGGCCTCTTTTGGGTGGCAAGATTAAGGGTGATATGAAAGCCGCAATCAATACGATAGAATTAAAGTCGCTTTACGACTCAATCGCATCGGGCGGAGCAATAGATACATCGAAGTTGAGCAAAATATTAACGGTAATGGAAGAGGGAACAATGCCCCCTCTTTCATTTACTATTTTCAGGCTTGGTTCTGCAGTTAAATCAAGAGAAGCAGAAATTGTCCGCGAATGGGCGACTGACAATAAACATCTTGCAAAGGTAGAAGAGGATTAATTTTAATTTAAGCCTTCTTAACAAAAGCCCTGGAGTCTCCCCACTCTCTCCAGCCAATCTCAATTCCCATCTTTTTGAGGTTCTCCTCAAGTTTAGATTTTGACAGAGCTGCA
Organism: Bacteroidota bacterium; assembly: GCA_017860395.1. Classification (GTDB taxonomy): domain Bacteria; phylum Bacteroidota; class Bacteroidia; order Bacteroidales; family UBA932; genus Bact-08. Next base: position 1,199 of record JAGDMC010000258.1, read on the forward strand.
TCGTCTTTGATGCCGGGTTTGTTTTCGTAAATCTGATAATTTTCCCTCACTTCCGTAATAGTCATGTTGGGCATTATAATATTTGCCCCGGCCATAACCGCTTTCTCTCTGCCATAGGGGTCAATGACCTGCATTGCTGTAGTTGCGGCTATATTAATCTTTGGCATTAGGAGTCTTAATGCGGCAACCATTTTTAAAGTAAGGTCCAGAGAGGTGCTTGTTACGCCCAGATGCCCCAGCGGTGTATCGGAATGTGTAAGGTACGGGCCCATTCCAACCATGTGAACTCCTATGTTTTTAATGAAAAGCAGGTCGTCGGCAAGGTCCGGTATGGTTTGATAAGGCAAACCAATCATAACCCCGGTTCCGGTCTGGTAACCTATGTCTTTTAAGTCAAGAATCGCCTGTACTCTTCTATCCCATGAATGGAGGGCGTTTTTAGGGTGAATTCTGGAGTATAAGTAAGGATTTGAACTCTCTATCCTCAAAAGGTATCTGTGCGCTCCTGCAGCAAACCACTCCTCAAATATCTCTCTACGCTGTTCTCCCAGAGAAAGAGTAATTCCCATTTCCCCGTTTGTAAGCTCTTTTATTCGTTTTACCAGACGGGTAACCCTTGCAGTATATGGCCTTGCCGTTCTCTCTCCTGCCTGCAAAACGAGTGAGCCGTATCCGGCATCCCTTGCAAACAAAGCCGATTCTATAACCTGGTCATCTGTGAGGTCATATCTGAAAACATTTTTGTTATCGTGTCTTATACCGCAATAGAGGCAATTCTTGCAGCATCTGTTTGACAGTTCAATAAGACCTCTTAGAAAAATCTTGCTGCCAATATTCTCTACCTTTACATTGTATGCCTCTTGTGTAATCTTCTCTATATTTCCGGGATTCTGCTCTTCAAGGATTGCAAGAATCTCTTCTTTAGTACTTATATCTCTTAATTTCATTCAGCCTTTTTTAAAAATGGAGCAATTGCCCTTTCGTATATTCCAACGCACCATGCAATTGTCATTCCGTAGTTTGTAACGGGTATTGAATTCTTAACAGCAGGGCTCAGCCTCATCATAAGCTGCCTCTGGGTTATCATGCACCCTCCGCATTGCACTACAAGTGCATAATCTTTTATGGGTGAAGGAATATTGTCAAGGCCGGCCACAACATCAAAATCAATTTTCTTTCCTGTTCTGTTCATAATGAGTCTTGGTATCTTAACGCGGCCAATATCGTCGCAGGAACTGTGATGCGAGCAGGATTCCAGGATAAGGATTCTATCTCCGTCCTTAAGCTCATCTATCTTTGGCGTGCCCTTCAGGTAGTTTTCAAAATCGGCCTTGCTTCTGGCAAGCAATACGCTGAAGCCGGTAAGGGGGATGTTTGAAGGAACAGATTTGGAAACCAGTTCAAAAGCCTGACTGTCTGTAACAATGAGCTTGACTTTCTTGTTGTTGCCTTTAAAATAATTTTCAAGTGCAGCGGGCTGAAGTACAACAGATACCCCTTCCCTGTCCAGTATATCCCGGATTGCATTTACCTGCGGAAG
>JAGDMC010000259.1 GCA_017860395.1 Bacteroidota bacterium
ATTTCATTTGCAGTATAGTTTGCTGCAATCCCGCTTAAAATACCAAGCGCAAGGAAAAGTGCAGAAATCTCCCCTATGTACCAGCCGTAGCCCATTACTCCGGCAACCAGGAATATAATTGTAAAGAACAGCAGATTCAATACGAAGAAATGAATTGATTTGCGCAATGAGAGATATCCGAAAATTGCAAAAAGCAAGGTGAGAAAAGGGATAAAGAAAGGAATGTCGGTTACTGAATTTCCAATTTTAATGGTTGTATGCGGATAACTGACGGAAAATATAATCAGTGCACCAAGTGCAATAAAGTAGCTCCACCAGCCCGATTTTGGAGTATGATATTCTATAATATTCTCTTCGCTTTCTGCTTTTTCCCTCCAATAGGCATCCTCTTCGTACATTGGCGATTTAGCAGGGTTTCGTTTAACCTTCCTTGCATACCAGAGGATATAGGTTATTGTTATAATATTTAGAATGATCCAGCATACAAACCTGTATTCGATTCCGGAAAACATAGGGAGTCCTGCAATATCCTGTGCAATACCTATTGTAAACGGATTCAGGATCGCTCCTGCAAAACCCACGTGTGCTGCAACATAAACCATCGAAACCCCAACAATTGAGTCATATCCCATTGAAATGGCCAGTGGTATGAGAAGTACCGTAAACGCAATTGTCTCTTCGCTCATTCCGAAAATTGCTCCAAAAAGACTGAACATGAGCATAATGAGAATAATAACAACATTGTTGACCCCTATAAAATTCAGCCAGCGAAACCTTTCCAGCTTTTTGGTGACACGCAGAAAAGATAAAATCCCGGCATCAATTGCCTTACATGAATTTACAACCCAAAATGCAGCTCCAATTACAAGAATGAAAACAATAATTCCTGCCTGCCGCGTGAAACCCTTATAAAAGGCAGTGAGAACCTGCCAGCTTTGAGGCTGATTGTCTATATATCTGAACTCGAGTGCAGATTTGGTGATTCCATTCTGGTCTGTCTGTTCAACTTTTACATACTCTCCACCCGGAACAAAAAAAGTTACGAGAGCACTTATTACAATCAACGCGAAAATTATTACGAAGGTGTGCGGAATTTTAAATTTTTTCTTCTCCATTGAGTTTATTTTAGTTTTAGATAAACTGTAATGGCAAAAGTATAAAATTGTATCTTTTTAATACTATTTTTGTATCAAACCATTTATAAATGAAAACTTCAATCTTCAAAATTCTGGCATTCAGCTTTATGATTGCCATATTCTCTTTTGCATCTGCTCAGGAAAAAAGTGTGACAGATAAAATCATTGAAATTGGCAAATCGGACAATAAAACAATGCAGCATCTTGATGTTCTCACCAACAGGATTGGCGGCAGAATTCTTGGTTCTGATGCCTATGAAAATGCTACATACTGGGCTGCAGGTTTGTTCAAAAAATGGGGACTTGAGGTAGAAATTCAGGAAGCTGGTGAACTTCCGGTGGGCTTTAACAGAGGCCCATGGTTTGGCAGAATGTTAAGCGAAGACGGAATGTCATTGCATTTTGCAACTCCTTCTTATACATCAGGAACGAAGGGTGTTCAGAGAGGTCATGTTGTTGCCGAGCCTAAAACAAAGGCAGATTTTGAAAGAATGAAAGGCAAGCTTAAGGGTGCATGGGTTTTAATTACAGGCGAGAGCGACGGGTGGCCAATTGACTACTCCGAATATGCAGATACGCTCCGCTCTCAGATTATCCAGGAAAACCTGCAAATATCAAAATATAACGACTCTATTTCCAGAATTAACCGCGAGAACACAAATAAACCGGAGAACAAGAATAAACCACAGATTGCTAAAAAAGAGCTGAAAGACGCTCCCGCTCTATTTTACAAAGAGATGAGAGATGCCGGAATTCTCGGTATTATTCAGTCATCTTCTGTTCCAATCCGTGCGCTTTACGACCGTAAAAACATCGAATATATGACATGGGACGAACTTCCAACATGTCCCGACATTAAACTCGACGAAAATCAGTATAAAATTATTGCCCAAAAAGTTAAAGAGAGGCAGTATTTCCAGCTTGAGTTTGACATACGCAATAACTTTAAACCCGGCCCCGTTAAATATCACAATGTTATCGGAATTATCCGCGGTACGGAGTTTCCGGATGAATACGTTATGTCCGGCGGGCACCTCGATGCTTTTGATGTTGCAACAGGCGGTGTCGATTGTGGTACCGGAGTTGCTCCTAACCTTGAAGCAGCAAGGATGATTATGGCAGCTGGCGGAAAGCCAAGAAGGTCAATCGTGTTTTGTCTATGGGCAGGAGAAGAGTTTGGCCTGTGGGGTTCAAAGTTCTGGGTGGAGAGCCACAAAGATATGCTTGACAAAATTTCCAACTACTTCAACCGCGACGGGGGCCCTACTGTAGCAAACAGCCTTTCAGTTCCTCCTGCAATGTTTGAAGATTTTAAAAAGGCAACCGAACAACTCAATTCTGTCAATCCCGATTTTCCTTTTACTCTCACTGTTCGCAAGGAAGCGAGACCAAAACCAACTGAAGCAGGCGGCTCCGACCATGCCCACTTTGCGATAAACGGAGTTCCTACAATAAGTTTCGGGACAGCGGACCCTAAAGGTTACGACTTCAACTACGGCGAAATATGGCACACCGAGCGTGACACCTACAATTTGTCCATCCCTGAATACATGGAGCACTCTTCAACCGTAATGGCCATTGTTCTTTACAACCTCGCCAAT
>JAGDMC010000062.1 GCA_017860395.1 Bacteroidota bacterium
GAGATTATACTTAAAGATTATAAAGAAAGTTGCGAGCATAATACAATTGTTGATCTTATCCGGAACGACCTCGGCAAGGTTTCCGGGCGGGTATGGGTAGAAAAGTTCAAGTACATAGATAAAATCGAAACCGACAGAGGAGATATACTGCAGGTTAGTTCCGACATAAGGGGAGAACTTCCTGTCGGTTATGGAAACAACCTTGGAGACATCATTTTTTCCATGCTTCCGGCGGGATCGGTATCAGGTGCGCCAAAATCATCCACTTTACGATTGATTTCAAAGGCTGAGAGGGAGAAAAGAGGTTTCTATACAGGGGTTTTTGGCTATTTTGACGGCACGGTGCTTGACTCGGCGGTATTGATAAGATTTATTGAAAAGAAATCGGATGGGAGCCTGTTTTATCACAGTGGAGGGGGGATTACGGTGAATAGTATGTGCAAAGACGAATATGAAGAGTTAATTGCAAAAATTTATCTTCCTCTTAGAAAATGATGAGATTCATTGAAACAATAAAAATTGAAAACGGGATTGCCCATAACCTTGATCTTCATCTTGAGAGAGCATCTGAGACTTGTTTTCACCACTTTGGAGTAAGAACCGTTTTGCCATTCGATACAATTATAAAAGAAATCAGAAGTTCTCATAATGAAGGCATATATAAACTTAGAATAATATATGCCGGCAAAATTGAGCATTATACAATAGAAAAATATCAGCCTAAAATTGTAAAGACGCTTAAAATAGTGGATGGAGGCAATATTGATTATTCTTTCAAATACGAAGACCGGCTGGCTTTATATAAACTTCTTGGCCTAAGAGCAGATTGCGATGACATAATTATTATTAAAGACGGATATGTGACGGATACCTCTTTTTCGAACCTTGTGTTCTCGGAAGGAGAACAACTCTTTACGCCATCGAGCTTCTTGCTTAACGGGACAAAGAGGCAGCAGTTGTTAAGAGATGGGAAAATTAAAGAGAAAGAGATTAAAATGGCGGATATAAATAAATATTCAAATGTTTTTTTGATAAACTCAATGGCTGATTTTATTCAAATTAATAGGATTGTCGAATAAATATTGTCGTAGTTAGATTATCCAATCGGATACTTCGACGCGATGACAAGTGGGTAATCCTTGGGCTTGAATTCGTCTAATTTGAGCAAATAATATTTCTTCCCATAAATAATCAATCGCAAAACCTTTGCTAAAGATTCAAATCTTCGTGGAACTTTAATCAAACGGCCAACTCTCTCAAATTCATAAAAATATTTATATCCGCAGTTCATTAACAAGTCAACAATCGGGGGTACGCCTTTGGTATAAACTGTAACTAAAAATTCAAATGCAATTATTGCCTCTCCCGACATTAGAGTATCCTTTAGACCGGATAGCGCCTGAAATTCATGTCCTTCGGTATCAATTTTTATAAAATCAACTTTTGATAAGATATGTTCAGGCAGGACATCATCAAGACGATTGACATTTAATTCGATTTTATTGAAAATTTCATTTTTGAAACCGATACGGTCTCTTCCTATTTCCGTTTCTCCAATATTAGTCATATTTTCTAATGCGCTTAATTGACCTTTTATATTGGATGCACCTAAGTTGATAGCTTCTATGTTATTAAACTCTTCAATATTTAACTTCAGTAGCCTGAATGACCTGGGATTTGGCTCGAAGCTGATAACATTTTCAAAATACTCAGAAAAAAACAAGCTATGATTCCCGATATTAGCGCCAATATCAAGACATACCCTTCTATTAGCTAATTTTGGAAATATAAATTTTTTTAAATTTTCACACTCTTCTTTCTCATATCTCCCCCTGGTGAAAATGTCCTGTGAAATAAGATCGGAGCTATAGCAGGCAATTCTGGGATAATTCAGGTAAAAATAATACCTTTTTCTCTCAAGGTAATGCTCAGTAATTCTCCTCTCAATCAGTTCAACGATGTTCATTCCGGTAGAATTATTTTAAAAAAATAAAGGTAAAATTATTACTTGAAAAGCCAAAAATATGTGAATTATATAAGATATACTCATAATTGAATAGCATTACACAAGTATTATCTCATCACTTTTGTGACTTCATCATTTAAATTCAAAATAATTTAATTAAAAGAAGAAGTAATGAAAAAAGTAATTTTAGTATTCGCATTTGCAACCTTTATGTTTGGTAGCATGTTTGCGCAAAAGAGCAGTGCAGATTTCAGGGAGAAATTGACGTTTGGCGTAAAGGCAGGTGCAAATCTTTCAAATGTATATGATTCTCAGGGAGAGCAGTTTAATGCCGATTCAAAATTAGGTTTGGCAGCAGGCGTTTTTGTTGCCCTGCCGCTGGGAAAATATTTTGGTATCCAGCCGGAGATTCTATTCTCGCAGAAAGGATACAAGGGCTCGGGTTCGATATTAGGAAGTGACTATAGCTTCTCTTATACAAGTAATTATATCGATGTACCACTTTTATTAGCCTTCAAGCCAATTTCCCTGATTACCATAGTGGCCGGCCCTCAGTACTCGTTCCTTGTAAAAGACAGTTACACTTTTAATAGTGCGCTTATTAATGTCGATCAGGAATATGAATTTGAAAATGACAATATCCGTAAAAACACCCTCTCTTTTTTGGGAGGTATTGATTTTAACTTAAACAGAATTGTAATAGGCACAAGAGTAGGATGGGACCTTCAGGCCAATAAGGGCGACGGAACTTCAGAAACTCCGCGCTATAAAAATATCTGGTATCAGGCTACCATAGGATTCAGATTTTAATTATCCGCACTTCCATTAAAAAGAAGCACCTGCACATTTTTTTTGTGCAGGTGCTTTGTTTTTCTATTTCTTCATTGTTGCTTCCCAAAGGGCTTTGCGCAGAGTTCCCGAGGCATCATCCTGATCATATTGCCAGCACATCATCCCTTTCATGCCAAGCCCAAGCAGCCATGCTCCCTTTGCTGCAATACTCCGGTCATTGTCGTATCCGCAATAATAGATACCGTTCTTTGTTACAAATGGTACGCTGGCGGCCTGATCCCAGTTATCAATTTTATATATACTCCTGTCAAGCAGTGTAATGTTCCGGTACGTTATAGCACCGGGACTCTTCGAGAATGAGATTCGTCCATAGAATGGTATTCCCAAAACCAGTTTGTTTGCAGCAACTCCTGCATTCAGGTATGCTTTTACTGTACGGTCGCAATCCCAGTCGGCATTTGCATTAAAAAGGGCAGAATGGTGCTTTGGTGCATCAGAGATATCGTAAGTCATCAGGTTTACAAAGTCCACATAAGGGTCAACTGCTTTTACATCAATATATTTATATCCGCCGGCAGCAATTTTCTTATCGGTTACATATCCGGCATAAGTAAGAAGGTAGCCTGTTCCGAGTGTTTCGCGCAGTTGTTTCATAAGCAGGACATGGTTTTGCACATCAACTGCGGCATCAAATGCATCTGCTCCCCAGCTCATTCCCGGAAACTCCCAGTCCATATCAATACCGTCAATACCCCATTTAATCAAAAATGCCTTGCAGTCGTTCGCGAATGCTTTCCTGTATTCATCGGATTTGGACAGGGCAGAAAAACCGCCACCTTGTATGTTATCCGCATTAGAAACTGAATTAATGAAAGAGATGGAAATCTTCAGATTCGGGTACTGGCTCTTGAGATTAACAATTTGTTGAAATCTGAATTCGCTGCCCTGAAGCTTAAATCCCTTATATTCACCATTCACCATATAAATTTCGGCAAATGCATAGTTAAAATGCGTAAAAAAAGTAGGGTCCGGAATTGCAGTTCCATAACTTGTTACATACGCAAGGGCAACTCTTCCTTCTACTCTTGTTGCAGGCGTGTATTTTGGAGGTTCAACGGGTTTCTCATTTGGAATTGGTTCTTTTTCGCACCCGGCAATAATTATTATTGCCAGTAAGGCCGCAAGGATACTTTTTTTCACAGTGAAGTTTTTGTTTAGTGGACAAAAATAAAGAATTAATTATTCCTATTTTTGTGTGAGAGTAATTTAATAGCAAATTTTTATACCAACATGAAAAAAATATTATTATCCGCAGTTTTACTTCTCTCTGTATTTGTACTGAGAGCTCAGCAAAAAGATGAAGGCAACGTTGTAAAAGTAGGGGATATGGTCCCGGACTTTAAGGTTCAGATGTTTGACGGTAAAGAGGTTAATGTTGCCGACTTGAGAGGGAAGGTTGTATTAGTCAATTTTTGGGCTACCTGGTGTCCTTCATGCATTCAGGAGCTCGCGGTGGTACAGAAAGAAATAATTGACAAGTTCAAGGATAAAGAGTTCGTTTTTCTCCCTATTTCACGGGAGGACCCATACGAAAAGATTGCTGCATTCAGAAAAGACAGAGGACATAACTTCCCGATGGGAATGGACCCCAACAGAAAAATATATTCAAAGTTTGCAACCGTTACCATCCCTCGTAACTATGTAGTCAACAAGGAAGGAAAGATTGTGTACATGGAGAAGGGCTATACAAAGGAACTCCTGAATGAGATGGTCCGGGAAATTGAAAAACTCCTACAATAAACTTTCAATCTTTGAGGAGCTTTTTAACCCGCTTCCGGTGAGCGAAACCACTACTTTTTCGTTCTTTCCCATTTTACCGGCATATTGTTTAAGCGCTGCCACGGCACTTGCCGAAGTGGGCTCTATGTATACACCTTGCAAGGCTGATGTTTTCAAAGCCTCAATTATGTCGGTATCATCTACTGTAACAAAATCGCCGCCGGTCTTTTGGACAACATCAATAATCTGCTTTATTCTCACAGGTTTATGGATAGCAATGCCTTCGGCAATAGAGGGGTTGTGGGTGGAAATAGGTGTCGGTTTACCTTCGACATAATCCTTGAGCGGACTGCACTTATTGCTTTGCACAGCCATCAGCTTAGGCATTTTGTCTATGATTCCGGCTCTTTTCATCTCGGCAAGACCGAGGTAAACTCCTAAAATTTGCGAACCGCTGCCAACAGGTGCGAAAAAATAATCGGGAGCCTGCCAGTTCAATTGTTCAACAATCTCGTATATCACGGTTTTGGCACCATGAATAAAATATGGGTTCCATGCATGGGCCGCGTAATAGCTTTTCTTTGCACCTTCAATTGCTGCATTTGCGCAGTCTATCCTGTTTCCTTCTATCTGATGAAGCTCTGCTCCATATGCCCTCACCTGAACAGTTTTTCCTGCAGAATTGCCGGCCGGCATATAGATATTGGCCTTAATATTTGCGCGGGCACAATAGGCTGCAACAGCGCAAGCCGAATTGCCCGATGAATCTTCAACAATTTCCTTAATGCCCAATTCTCTGCACTTATTTATCATCAAAGCGGCTCCTCTGTCCTTAAATGAGCCCGTAGGCATGAGAAATTCCATTTTCCCGAGAACCGGCAGCCCCCAGAATTCCATTGGAACCAGCGGGGTAAAACCTTCGTTAAAAGAGGCAATCGAGTTGAAGTTGTCAAGGGGAAGAACCTGGCTGTAGCGCCACATTGTTTTCTCTTCCGGCAGACGGCTCCTGTCAAGAGCGGGCATGTAATCGAGATCGAGATAGCTGCCGCATTCGCAGCGCCATATTGGTTCATTGGTGGGATAGTGCGCCCCGCATACGGGACAAATAAATTGACAAGACATATGTTTATTGCAGATATTACAGATTCAATGTTTCTCCTTCGCTCTTTGCTACAATTACAGCTCCTGTTAGGTCTCCCCATACATTTACGGCAGAGCGGATCATATCAAGCGGTTGCTGAACAACCAGTACAAGCGCGATTCCTTCCAGCGGCAAGCCTACTGCTTTGAGTACAACTGCAAGCATTACAAGACCGGCGAGCGGGATTCCTGCTGCACCAACAGCCGCAAGCAAACTTGTGAGCACCACAACAATTTGCTGTACAAGAGTAAGTTCAATGCCATATACCTGCGCGACAAAAATAGCTGTAACGCATTCAAAAAGTGCAGTTCCGTTCATATTGATTGTATTGCCCAATGGCAAACAGAAGCCTGCTATTTTGCGTGAAACGCCTGTTTTTTCCTGGATGTCTTTTAAGTTGATAGGAAGCGAGGCAGCTGAGGATGCGGTAAAGAAAGTGGTCATTAAGCCCGTCCCCATCTGACTCATGAATTTGTACGGATTTTTACGGGTAAACGCCAGATATATACCAGGCAATATGGCCAGACCCTGAATAAGACACCCGCCGGCAATAATGGCAGCATAAATGCCAAGGCTTCCGAACATTATTTTAAGTGCCTTCGGATCTCCGGCCTGGGCTCCCACCATAGTGGATACAACCCCAAACAACCCGATAGGTGCAAACCGGATAACCAGAAATGTTATCTTAATCATTACCTCATAACCTCCGTTAAAAAAATCGGTTAAAAGAGTACGGCTTTTTGGGGTAGATACGGTAATAAAAAAACCAAACAGGATGGCAAAGAATATAACAGGAAGCATCTGCCCCTGTGCCATTGCTTTAAAGACATTATCCGGGACAATGGCTACAATCTGGTCGATAAATGATATTTCGGTACTTGCAACATTTGTAACATTTTCCTGAAATTGCAAATCAACTCCCCTGCCCGGTTGGAAAGTGTTAACAAGCAACAAGCCCAAAATACAGGCGATAAGTGTGGTGAAAAAGTAATAAGCTAATGTTTTGCCGGCAATTCTGCCAAAGTCGGAAGACTCTCCGATGCTGGAAACTCCCATTACCAATGCACAGAATACTAATGGAATAACGACCATTTGCAGGCCACGGAGAAAAAGATCTCCCATCCATTTTGTATAGATAGTGTACTCATGACCAAAAATCCCTAACAGGATGCCTAACGTTATCCCGATAAGGATCTGCCAAGGCAAAGCGAGCTTAAATTTTTTCCCCATATATACTTTATTTTTAAAAAAAATCCCGTCAACCTTTTATTGAAAAGCCATACGGGATTAGGTTCTTCGCTTACAAATGTAGCGATTTTCCTTTCACATTTATTACGAAATAACTAACATAAAATTATAAATTCAGTTTTTCGCGGATATTTTTTGGAATTGCGCTCTTGTGTACCAGAATTGAAATAGTTTTTGCCTTCACATAATTTTCGGATAGATAGTTAAAACCCCCAAACCGGTTAATTTCCGGCTTCCATGAGTTCTTTACAATGTAATAAGATGTCCCGTTTTCATCTTTTGCAAGTCCCATAAGATGCATCAGATGGTCGTCGGTGGTTGCATTGGATTCAAACCCCTTTTGCCTGCTCTCCTGAGTTACTACGTCCTCTTTATATACTTTAGTAAATGAAAGCTCTTTTCCTTTCTCATTTTCCAGCTCTTCTTTTGTGGCATTTACTGCAATTCCCATTCTGTCCGAATAGCTTTTTTCACTCATATCGCCATCCCAACATACAGTATGGCCATTTTTGAGAGCATAATCAATTACCTGCATAAATTCATCCAGAGGTAAGTTATAATAATTGCCGGAGTCCCAGTTGTCCGGGATTTCAAGTGCAAATTTTGAATAATAGGAATGGTGGGAGAAACTTGTAATCTCGACATAATCGTCAAGGTTAATTCCCAGACTGTTGAAAAATGTTACAGGTGTGAAATTCGTGCCTTTATAAATAAAATTCGATGGAACAGTTCCAAGATAGATGTCAAGCAAACTGTTTACAAGTTTTTCGTATTCG
>JAGDMC010000260.1 GCA_017860395.1 Bacteroidota bacterium
AGAGAGTTGCTGAAGGCATATTCCGAGGTTGAGAAGCGTGTTACGGAAAGAACCGCAGCGCTTGCTGCACTTGAAGCTGCAAATAAAGAGCTGGAGTCTTTCAGCTATTCAGTTTCGCACGATTTGCGTGCCCCACTTAGAGCATTGGACGGCTTTGCAGGCATTTTGCAGGAAGATTATTCAGCATCGCTCGATGCCGAAGGAAACAGAGTGATAATGGTTATAAAGGACAATGCAAAAAAAATGGGTGTGCTCATTGATGACCTTCTTGCTTTCTCAAGGCTAAGCAGGCAGGAAATAAAATTTTCTGTAATCAACATGAAAGATCTGGCAGTTTCTGTTTATAATGAGCTTGTACCGGAAGATGTGAGAAGTGAAATAGACTTTCGCATACAAAATATACCTGATGCAAAGGGCGACGCTACAGTAATTAAGCAGGTATGGGTAAATTTAATAGGCAACGCAATAAAATTCTCTTCAAAAAAACAGAATCGGCTTATTGAAATAGGATGTGATACGATAAACAATGAATATATATATTTTGTTAAAGACAATGGTGTCGGATTCGATATGGCCTTTTCAGATAAGTTATTCGGCGTATTCCAGCGCCTTCATACTACTCAGGAATTTGAAGGAACAGGAGTGGGTCTGGCAATTGTTCATCGCATCATAACTCGTCTAAATGGCCGTATATGGGCAGAAGGAAGAGTAAATGAAGGCGCAGCATTTTATTTTACGTTACCAATTGATTAATTAATTAGTTAATGGAGGACTTTTTATGGCAGAAAACTATTCAGTGGAAATTCTTTTGGTGGAAGACAACCCTACCGATGTTGAGTTGACTTTGAGGGCCCTTAAGAAAAATAATCTTGCAAACAGCATCCATGTTGTAACAGACGGAGCCGAGGCTCTGGAATATTTGTTTGCCACCGGTAAATATTCCAGCAGAGATATCAGCCTGACGCCAAAACTTGTAATTTTGGATCTTAAACTTCCAAAGGTTGGCGGACTGGAAATTTTAAAAAGATTAAAAACCGACGAAAGGACAAAAACGGTCCCGGTAGTTATTCTCACTTCTTCAAAGGAAGAGAGCGACGTTATTGCAAGCTACAAGCTTGGAGCCAATAGTTTTATCGTAAAACCGGTTGACTTTGAGAAATTTGTATTAACGGTTAAAGAACTTGGAATGTACTGGCTCTTATTAAATGAACCATTGAAATAAGATATGGAAGAGAAGTTAAGAATACTTCATGTTGAGGATCTTGATACCGATGCCGAGCTTATTAAAAGAGAAATAGCAAAAAGCGGAATTCAATTTATCTACAGGATTGTAGAAACGAAAGACGAATATATTAAGGCTATTAACGAATTTAAGCCGGACATAATTCTCTCTGACTATACCTTGCCTTCGTTTAACGGCATGCAGGCGATACTGATAAGGGAACAACTCGCTAAGTCAACACCGTTTATACTTATAACCGGTACGATAAATGAAGAGACCGCTGTTGCGGTTATGAAAGCAGGAGCCGATGATTATCTTATTAAGGAACATCTTACCCGCATTGGCGAAGCAATAAAATCGGCCATTCATAAAAGGGAGATGACAAGGCAAAAACAAGATGCCGATGAAAAACTGAGAATCTTCTCCCGAATAATTGAGCAAAGTCCATATTCAATAATCATTACCGATGCCGAGGAAAATATTCAGTTCGTAAACTCCAAGTTTATGACTTTTACCCAATTTTCCATCGATGAGGTAATTGGGAAAAAACCAAATATTTTTGACCCTGAACATTCATCTGTGGAGAGGATTGAAATAATCCGTGCAACATTGAAATCCCAGAATTTATGGAGAGGAGAGTTGCAAAACCGGAAAAAGGATGGAACAGTATTCTGGGAAGATGTGACAATTTCGCCTTTGTTAAGCAGCTCAGGAGCAATCAGCAACATCATTTTAACCTTTGAAGATATTACCGAAAAGAAGAAAATGATTGACGATTTAGTTGTAGCAAAGGAAAAAGCAGAAGAAAATGACCGTCTCAAAACAGCTTTTCTTCATAATATTTCCCATGAAATCCGGACCCCAATGAATGCAATTGTAGGGTTTTCAGATTTGCTTGATGACGAGGACCTTAGCCCTGAAGAGAGAAAAAACTATGTTGAAATTATTATTCATAACAGCACGCAACTGCTTTCAATAATAAATGATATAGTAAATATTGCAACCATCGAAGCCGGGCAGGAAAAGGCAAATATTAAGAAAACCTCTATTAATTCTTTAATCAAACAGGTATATGAGCAATTTGTCCTTCAGGCCAAAAATAAAGACCTCTCCTTTAGCCATAAAAAATGTTTTTCTGATGAAGAGATAGAGATAATGGCAGATGAAACGAAAATCAGGCAAGTTCTCACAAATCTTTTGAGTAATGCATTTAAATTCACAGATAGTGGGTTAGTGGATTTCGGCTGCCGTATTGATAACGATTTTCTGGAGTTTTATGTAAAAGATACAGGAATTGGTGTGCCTCCTGAAAAACAAAGTGAGATATTTGAACGATTTAGCCAGTTGAATTACACTGAGGATCGCCTGTATCGTGGTTCCGGGCTGGGATTATCAATTTCTAAAGCCTATGTGGAACTGCTTGGCGGTAAAATGTGGATAAGCTCTACACTGGGCAGGGGCTCTACTTTCTATTTCACGATTCCGTTTATTAAACCTATAG
>JAGDMC010000261.1 GCA_017860395.1 Bacteroidota bacterium
AGGGGTTTCAGATTCTTAAGGTGAATCTTTTTATCGTTATTTAAAATAACTCCGGGATTAAGAATTGCTTTTGGATCGAAAATATCTTTTATCTCCTTCATAAGAGAGTATGCCTTCGAACCCCATTCCATCTCCACATAAGGAGCCATGTTTCTTCCTGTTCCGTGTTCTGCCTTGAGCGAACCGTCGAAACCACCCACAACCATTGTTGCCACATCGTCCATAAACAGGCTGTAACGCTCAACTTCGGCAGGGTCGCCAAAGTGAGGGTTAAACATAAAGTGCAGATTGCCTTCCAGTGCGTGACCAAAAATTACTGCATCGGAATATCCATGCTTTTTGAACAGGGACTGAAGCTGCATTGTGCCTTCTGCAAGTCTTGGCACAGGGAAGCAGATGTCTTCAATAATAGGGGTTGTTCCGGGTTTACGCATTCCTGCTACTGTAGGCAATGTCTCTTTCCTTATTTTCCAGAGTATCGCCTGCTCCTTTTTGTCGGATGTAAAAGAGAAAGGAAGTTCGGTTTTAATGGATTCTATACTTGAAGTAATTATGTCCGAATTTGATTTAAGTTCGGCTTCATCTTTCGCACGGGTTTCCACCAGCAGGGCAGTTGCATTTTCCTGAAGTTCTTTAAGGTATTGGGGAACTCCCTTTGCCGAATCAACAGATTTTATAGCTGCTCTGTCCATCATCTCCACAGCGGATACGGGCTGGTTTTTTAATATCTGAACAGCTTTGCATGCCGATTCAATGTCCGGATAAATGATGAGAGCAAGTGCCTTGTGCGGATGTTCCACAACTGTGTTGTAGGTTATGTCCGAAATAAATGCAAGTGTCCCTTCGGAACCTATCATCATGTGTTTTATGATGTCAATCCCGTCGGTATAGTCTACAAGTGCATTGAGACTGTATCCTGTAGTGTTTTTAATTTTATATTTTTTGTGAATTTTTTCGCTTAGCTCTTTGTCCTCTTTTACTTTAACAGCGAGTTGTTCAAGTTTTCCAAGCATCTCTCCCTTTTTGCTGCGGAAAGAAGCAGTATCGTCTTTGTCGGCGGTGTCAAGTACAGTTCCGTCTGAAAAAATGAGCCTCATATCGGCAACGGTCTTGTATGAGTTTTCCGATGTGCCGCAGCACATTCCGCTGGCGTTGTTTGCAGCGATGCCGCCAATCATGGCGCTATCCAGCGATGCCGGGTCGGGACCAATTTTTCTGCCGTATTTTATAAGGTAGTTGTTTGCCTGCTGGCCTCTTATGCCGGTTTGCAGGCGTATCCGGGAACCATTGTCAAGCACTTTGTGCTGTTGCCATCCGTGAGTGGCTATTACAAGTACCGAATCGCTTATTGCCTGCCCGGAAAGTGATGTTCCGGCTGCCCTGAATGTGACAGGAATGGACATCTTATCGGCATTTTCGAGCACCAGTATCAGCTCTTTTTCGGATTGGACTTTTACAACCAGTTTTGGAATAAGTCTGTAAAATGATGCGTCTGTGCCAAAAGCAAGTGTGCTGAGTGAGTCGTGCAACAGCCTTTCTTTGGGCATCTCTTTGGAGAGCTCTTTATAAAGCTCTAGGTACTTTCCTGTAATCATTTGACAAGTTTGTCTAGGGTTATTGTATTTATTTTCTTTGCCAGAATTCTTCTGTTATTGTCCAGAAGATATATCATTGGCACTTGTTCTGTTTCAAATTTATCGAACAGTTCATAATAATTCTCGTCCTTCGGGCTCAGGCCCAACCATGGATTCTTGTTTTTCCTGTTGTATTCAAAGAACTCTCTGGAGTTCCCTCCCGAGTTAATGGAAATGACTGTTACGCCTCTTTTTTTAAGAGAGTTGTATATTTTTTTTAGCTCCATGGAAAATGGTTTGCATATTGAGCAATCCGGGTCAATAAAATAGAGAACGGTGTATTTTGATTTAACCGAACTCAGCTTAACCGGGCGGCCCTTTTTGTTTAACAAAACCATGTCATTTGCAACTGAACCGATTTTGTTGTTTTGAATTCTTTCTACCATTTTAGGAACCCATTCGAGCGGATAGGTTTTATCCCACCAGAACCCGGGGTAGGGAGTTATATACCTCTTAGCGATATAGACTGCGGCGTCTTTCAGCGAATCGTTATCGGCATAAAGCATTTTATCGAACAGGTTCGTAAAAACCGAGCGATACAGTTCTTTATCCTTTTGTGCAGATATTCTTTGGAAAAGGGGATCAATCTCTTTGCGGATTAACGAGGTATCGGTTAAATCGATTCCGCTAAGATAGCTCTCAAGAAAATCGTTAATTCTTTTTTCTGCCTGCCTGTCGCTACTTATTTCTGCATTTAAAAGCCGGGACAAAGCTTCGTCATTGAGGTTTCTTCCGATTATCTTTTTGTCGTTGTTGAGAAGAAATATCTGAGGAGTCTTGATTACATTGTATAATCGCGGAAAATCACTTTCAAGGGATGGGTCCCACGCAAAAATCCAGTTTTTCCCCACGCCTTTTGAGGTAAATTCTTCTTCAATATATTTTTTTAGACTTTCTCTTTGTGACTGAGTGTAAACGGCAAAGACAGAAACGCCTTCTGAGGCAAGAGAATCGGATAGCCCGATGAGTCCGGGGAGGCCGGCTTTGCATACTGCGCACTGGTCGTCAAAGAAATACAGAATTGTATAGCGGGAATTCACCTCTCTTAATGAAACCGGCATATTATCCGGGGATAATATATTG
>JAGDMC010000262.1 GCA_017860395.1 Bacteroidota bacterium
ATTATTGAGGAGAGACAACTGAATGTGGCTGCAATGGATGTATTTTCCCGTCTTATGATGGACAGGATTATCTTTCTGGGAGTCCCTATAACCGACGACGTAGCCAACATTATTCAGGCACAGCTTTTATATCTGGATTCAACCGAGTCAAAATCGGATATTCAGCTTTATATTAACTCTCCGGGCGGAGAGGTTTATGCCGGCCTGGGTATATACGACACAATGCAACTGGTCTCTTCCGAGGTTGCTACTATTTGTACTGGTATGGCAGCTTCAATGGCAGCTATACTTTTGACAGCAGGTGCAAACGGAAAAAGATCGGCTCTGCCACACTCAAGGGTGATGATTCATCAGCCTATGGGAGGTGCAGAAGGGCAGGCGAGTGATATAGAAATTACAGCAAAGCAAATAGTAGGACTCAAGAAAGAGTTATATGAAATAATTGCTCTTCACTCAGGAAAACCACTAAAGCAAATTGAAAAAGATGCCGACAGGGATTACTGGATGAAGGCCGCCGAGGCTAAGGAATACGGGATGATAGACGAGATTCTCACTAAAGCAAACAAAAAATAGGATGCCCGCTAAAATTAATGAATTCTGCTCTTTTTGCGGAAGAGGAAAAGGTGAAGTAGATGTGCTTATTGCAGGAGATATAGCTTCTATTTGCAATGAGTGTGCCCAACAGGCACTGGACTACTCAAAAGAGGCGATGAAAGTTAAAAAGGGAAAGGGCACAAAGGCAAAAGCTGCTTCCAAACTGCTTAAACCAAAGGAAATCACCGATTTTCTCGATCAGTACGTTATTGGTCAGGACGAAGCCAAAAGATATCTGGCAGTAGCTGTTTACAACCACTACAAAAGAATTAACAGTCATATAGACGACGATCTTGATCTTGAAAAATCAAATATTCTTCTGGTTGGGCAAACAGGTACCGGAAAGACACTTCTTGCCAGGTCAATTGCAAAGATGCTCGATGTTCCTTTCACAATAGTTGATGCAACGGTTCTCACCGAAGCCGGCTATGTTGGAGAGGATGTTGAGAGTATTCTCACAAGATTGCTTCAGGAGGCCGATTATGATGTTGAAAGGGCTCAGCGTGGAATAGTTTTCATTGATGAGATTGACAAGATTGCCAGAAAAAGCGACAATCCGTCAATTACCAGAGATGTTTCCGGAGAGGGTGTTCAGCAGGCAATGCTCAAGCTTCTTGAAGGGAGTGTTGTAAACGTACCGCCTCAGGGTGGTCGCAAGCACCCCGAACAAAGAATGATAGCAGTTGACACTAAAAATATACTGTTTATTTGCGGAGGAGCATTCGAAGGTATTGACCGGAAAATTTCGCAAAGGCTCAACACTCAGGTTGTTGGATACGGAAGCAATAAAAAACTTGAGAAATTAGACAGAAATAACCTTATAAAATATATCGCTCCACAGGATTTAAGAGCTTATGGCCTTATTCCTGAGATTATAGGAAGGCTGCCTGTCTTAACTTATCTTGAGGCACTTGACAAGAAGGCTCTTCGCAGCATTCTCACCGTGCCTAAAAATGCTTTGGTCAAACAATATGTTAAGCTGTTTGAAATGGACGGCGTGAAACTCAAACTGGAGGATGATGTCCTTGACTACATTGTTGATACTGCAATTGAGTATAAGCTTGGAGCCAGAGGTCTGCGTTCCATTTGTGAAGCGATAATGGTAGATGCAATGTTTGAGACTCCGTCGCAAACAAAGAAGACGCTGACTATTAAACTTGATTATGCGAAGCATAAGATTGATAAGTTCACCGGTTCGTTACAGATGTTAAAAGAGGCTTAGGCAATCTCTTCTGCCGGTTTACCCGTGCGAAATATAATAGCTGACTCCCCTGTTCCACAGTTTTCCAGTTTGTATTACAAACCTGAGACTGTTTCACAGGGGAGTCAGCTATTTAATTATGTTGTATGATGTTTTGGCAGAAGAGATTCCCCTCCGCGGTTTTACAGTTTCGGTTTCTATTTTACCCGGAATAATTTATTCTTTAAATCGAGGATCAGGATATGGTCCAGGAAGTATGCATTTCCGGCTATTCCCCAAACATTTTGAGATTTATAAATTTCATCCCAAAGCCTGTCTTTATCATAATAAACCCGTTCATTTTTAAGAACTTTCCCTCCTAATTCTATTGGTTTGTTTATTTCAAGTCCATAAAATGTTATCTCCCGGCCCCACCATAAGGGCCCGCTCAAAGAGTCGGTAATAACTGAATCTGATATTTCCAAAGCACGTTCTTTCGATGTTACTAATGCGAACGGACTTGAGCCAGTATCAAACATCAGCTTACATTCTTTACCATTGATGCGAAACGGAAGTTTTATTATTCCATTATTTAATTCAAATCCATCTGCCGGTATGTCCTTGTATTCATCAGGCATACTTTCCGATATAGCGAGCCGGCAGGATTTATAATCAATCACTAAAACTTTATTCAGGAATATATCGAGAGCAATCGTTCCTATATGTTTTGGCGTTTTTGAATGAAGCGAATCTTTGGGAATTTCTTCTCCGAAATTTCTATGACGCCAAACATCAAGTTTTAAACCAACTGTTCCCATTTGCAGATTTACATTCCTGAATATTACGTTTTTATCGTTTTGAATAGAGTCCAGTTTATTTGCTAAAGAAGGAAATTCCTTAAGGTATGGCT
>JAGDMC010000063.1 GCA_017860395.1 Bacteroidota bacterium
GGATTAAGCGGTCAGATGGACAATCTGGACGAGACTCTAACCATAAGAGAATTTACTTCTGCAGATAATCTAAGCGATGTTTCCGTTCTTTATCCGGGAAGAGAGGAGAAGTCTGTTGGAGCGTATGGAGAGTATACATATACTAAAGGTGAAAAAGTATCCGTGGTTACAGGCATCAGGCTGGACAGAAACAATATTTACGGATGGCTTTTTGCTCCAAGGGTAAATGTAAAATATGCATTCTTTGACGAGTTAATATTCCGTGGGTCTGCCGGCAGAGGGTTCCGCTCACCGAATCAGATTTCGGACAACCTTGGCATACTTTCTACCGGAAGAAAAATTGTTCTTGAAAACAATCCGGATATAGAAGATGCATGGACATACGGGGTTAATCTTACAGGGTATATGCCTTTTGGATTTGATAAAAAGGCTTCACTTAGTTTTGACTATTTCCGGACTGATTTTAATTCTCAGCTGATTGTAGATCAGGAGCGCAACACATCTGAAGTCTGGTTCTACAATCTGGACGGCAGATCTTATACAAATACCTATCAGGCCGATTTTTCTGTTGCACCTGTTGAGAGATTTACAATACTTGCAACTTTCCGTTACAACGATGCCAAGGCAACGCTGGAAGGCCAGGGACTCGTAGAGAGGCCGCTTGTGAGCCGTTACAAAGGTGTGCTGAATTTTCAGTATGCTACAAGAATGAACAAATGGACATTTGATTTTACAGCCCAGCTAAACGGCCCTTCCAAGCTGACCAGCTTTATGGGTGGAGGCTACTCTCCTGTATATCCTATGTTTTATGCTCAGGTTACAAAAAAATTCAGAGACCTGGATGTTTACATTGGAGGAGAAAATCTTAGCAACTACAGGCAAAAGCATCCTATAATGAATGCCGATTCGCCATACAGCCAGGGATTCAATTCAACTCAGATATGGGGACCACTCATGGGTGTGAAGGTATATGCCGGTTTGAGATTTACAATTTGGAAATAAAAAACAAACAATAAAACAAACAATTATGAAAGCATTTAAATCAATTATGGTTTTAACATTATCTGCCCTTATATTTGTATCGGCAGGTGCATCGGCTCAGGACAAAAAAGCAGAAAATAAAAAGGTTGAGGTAACATTCTCAATTCCGGACATTGACTGTATGAATTGTCAGAAGAAAATAGAAGCAAAACTTCCTTATGAAAAAGGCGTGAAAGACATGAAAGTTGATCTTGCAAGCAAAACAATATGGGTTAGCTTTGAAGCCGATAAAACTACTAAAGATAATCTTGCAAAAGCACTTGACAAACTTGGATATCCTGCCAAAGAGATTGAAAAGAAATAACTAAATTATAATATCATGAGATATTTTATCTCATTTCTTGTATTTGTAACCACTTTTGGATCGCTCTATTCTCAGAGCCCCAAAAGTGGTTCTCAATTTTATGAAGAAATGCGCAATCTCCCAATTGGCGAGAGAGAAGATTTAATTGTAAAGGAGATAACTTCCGGCAATATCCCTGAATTTCTCAGGAAATTTGTCCCCGTTAAAACAGTTCAGAGAGACAGCACCGGCAGAAAACACAAAGTCACTTTCTTTGTAACTGCAGATTATCTTGCTGTGGGAAACAACCAGGATTATTTTACAATTCCAATGGGCCCCATATCGGCGCAAAAGATAGCGGACTCAATGGGAGCATCGCTGCCAACACCTAAAGTTGTGGATATTATTTATGAAAAATCAAAGTTAAAGCTGGAACCATTCAACTATATTCCAAGAGGGAACAGAAATGAAACCCCCGACATTCTTAACGACCACTCAAGAGTGATTCAGGCTCAGATAAGGGCATCGGGAAATACACCGGGGATTTTTGTTGCAGGAACAAAAAAAGACATTGTCATTTCTTCAAAACTAAGTGACCCTAAAAGGACTCACCATGTAACAATTTACGGATGGCACCGCCTCAACGGAGTGGCAATCCAGCCTGCGACAAATGTTCATATTGACATATATGTAGATTACAGCCATGGTGTAAGGCTAATTTCAAACAGGGTTATCGTAGACGGGAAGGAGTATGAATACCGCAAACTACTTAGCGATCCCCTCCTTCATACTCTGCTCAGCAACGAAAAAGAGCCCCTTTTGCGAACTTCCTATTTAGTAGAAAATCCTTCGGAAAAGAGATAAAAATATGTTACTTTTGTTGGCATAAGTACAAATCAACCCCCCACTTATGTCATGAAGAAACTTATTCTCGTTCTTTTAACAGCTGTTATGATTACCCCCGGCTGGTCGGCCGGCCGTGCAAACTCTTGGATAAGAGTGAATCAGGCAGGTTATCTGCCTGGTGACATTAAAGTGGCAGTAGTACTGTCGCTTGAAGAAAAAGCCTCTCCACTTTTTGAGGTTTTTGACGCTATTACCGGTAAACCTGTTTTCAAAGGTGCAGGTAAAATGGTTAATGCCTCTGCATGGGGCATGAAAAGCGCATACAGGCTCGATTTCTCTAAAATTGAAAAGCAGGGAGGATATTACATCGTATCAAATGGAGAAAAGTCACCTAATTTCCGGATTACTACAGAAGCTTATGACGGTCTTGCGGACTATCTTCTTGTATATATGCGCCAGCAAAGATGTGGCGACAACCCATATACCGGCCAGCTGTGCCATCAGGACGACGGTTATATTGTAGACCATCCAACAAGAAGCGGTGAAAAGATAGATGTGAGAGGCGGATGGCACGATGCTACAGACTATCTGCAGTATCAGACTACATCGGCCACTACTGTATATCACCTTATGTTTGCATGGGAGCAGCAGAAAGACAAAAGTGTTTTCAAAGACTTGTACAATGCCGCAGGAAGAGCAGGCTCAAACGGTATTCCTGATATTCTTGACGAAATACGCTGGGGTCTGGACTGGTTAATGAGAATGAATCCGGAAGACAAGGTAATGTTCAATCAGATTGCCGATGACAGGGACCATGCAGGGTTCCGTCTCCCACAAAATGACAAGGTAGATTACGGATGGGGCCCCGGAACAGGGCGTCCTGTATATTTTGTTACAGGAAAACCGCAGGGCCTTGGCAAACACATTAACAGAACAACCGGGGTTGCTTCAACCGCGGGAAAATTTGCCTCAAGTTTTGCAATGGGAGCTGAAATATTTAAGGACAGGGACCCGCAATTTGCTGCTCAAATGAAAACAAAGGCTCAGCAGGCATTTAATTTTGCCGTTGAAAAACCGGGAAATACCCAAACGGCGTGTGTTGTTTCTCCTTATTTTTATGAGGAAGACACTTATGTGGATGATATTGAACTGGCAGCAGCAACATTCTACAACTATACCAAAGACGACCAGTGGAAGACAAAAGCCGACTACTGGGGAGAACTGGAGCCTGTTTCTCCGTGGATGGAGCTTGGCAGAGGGCGTCACTATCAGTATTACCCTTTTATTAACCTGGGACATTATTATCTTGCCACATCTTCCGACCCTAAAGTAAGGGAAAAGTATGTTGGATATATGAAACAGGGGCTTGAGGATCTTCGTTCAAGAGCAGGGGACGATCCTTTCGTTTATGGCATTCCGTTCCTATGGTGCTCAAACAACCTTGTCTCTGCTGCAATAACTCAGGCCCATCTTTACAGAAAGGCCACAGGAGACAATACATTTCTTGAAATGGAGATGGCTCTCAGGGACTGGCTGTTCGGCTGCAACCCGTGGGGAACATCAATGATAGTTGGATATCCTAAAGGGGGCGATTTCCCTGATTCTCCACACTCTTCATATACCGCAACCAACGGCGATTTGACTTATGGCGGCCTGGTTGACGGCCCCATTGAAATTAATCTTTTCAAAGAAAGGGCAGGCAAGTCACTAAGAAAACCGGACTCTTATGCTGCATTTAATAACGGAAGGGCAGTTTATCATGACGACCTTGGAGACTATGCCTCAAATGAGCCAACAATGGATGGCACTGCAGGGTTGAGCTACTATTTTGCTTCAATGGAAAACGAAGGGAAAGAAACCCGGAGTTCAAAAGGAGATAAAATAACATCCGTTGTAAAAGATTCTCAGGGGGCAATAGTCAGGATTAATCCGGATAAGAAGGTTATCTATCTCATTTTTTCTGCCGACTCAATGTTTCAGGGAGGAGAAAAAATCATAAGTACCCTTGCGAAAAACAAGATTAAAGGCTCTTTCTTTCTAACAGGAAACTTTGCAAGACTACCGCAAATGAAACCTGTAATTGCAAAAATGATTGATGCCGGGCACTATGTGGGGGCACACTCGGACAGGCATCTGCTTTATGCGCCATGGGACAAGCGGGACATCTCTTTAGTGGCCGGAGACAGCCTTATAAATGATATTAAGAGAAATATTCAGGAGCTTGAAAAATTTGGGATAAAACCAGTGGACGCTTTATGGTTCCTGCCGCCTTATGAATGGTACAATAAGGAGTCGGTCTATACCGCATCCGTGCTTGGCTTTAAAACTATCAACTACACACCGGGGACAGCTACACCTGCCGATTACACAGAACCATCCATGAAGAGCTACAAAACCAGCCGGGAACTTATGGATAAACTTTTTGCCTTTGAAAAGGAGAAGAATCTGAACGGCGCTTTAATTCTAATTCATCCGGGGGTTGTTGCTGAAAGGCCCGACAAACTTTATGACTCTCTGGATTCGATAATCAAAAGACTCAAAAAACTGGGATACACATTTGAAAAGTTATATTAAAGTTATTGTTTAATGTATAAAATATTAGTAAAGAGGGATCTTACCCCAATTATTACTCTTATGGAGGTTGAAGCTCCAAGGATGGCCAAAGCGGCAAAACCGGGACAATTTCTAATTGTAAGGGCACACGACAAAGGGGAGAGGATTCCTCTCACTATTTGCGATTATGATGCTAAAAAAGGAACGGTAACAATTGTTACTCAGGTTGTGGGGGCATCGAGCCGCCAGATATGCCACCTGAACGAAGGAGACTCTTTTACGGATTTTGTTGGCCCGCTTGGGCTTCCTTCCGAGTTTATCCACCTCTCCGACGAAGCGGTTTCTAAAATGAGATTTCTTTTCATTGCCGGAGGTCTGGGAACGGCTCCTGTTTATCCTCAGGTAAAGTATCTGCACTCGAAAGGTGCATCAGTAGATGTAATTATAGGCGCAAAAACAAAGGACCTCATTATTTTTGAAAATGAGATGAGGGCAGTTTGCGACAACCTTTACATTTGTACCGACGATGGTACAGCCGGCAGAAAAGGTCTGGTAACGGAAATTATGAAAGAGCTGCTTGAAGAAGACAAGGCAAAGAGTTCTGTACCCGGCCATAAAAAGTATGACCATGCAGTTGCTATTGGGCCAATGATAATGATGAAATTTGTGACAATTGCTGCCAAACCATTTGAGATACCTTTAATTGTGAGTTTGAATACTCTCATGGTGGATGGTACGGGAATGTGCGGTGCTTGCCGGGTTACCGTTGGAGGAAAAGTAAAGTTTGCATGTGTGGAAGGTCCCGAGTTTGACGCCTATTCTGTCGATTTCGAAGAAGCAATGCGCCGCCAGACAATGTACAAGTCAATTGAAATAGAGGCGGACCATAAATGCAATATAGGTCTTGATAAAAAGTAAACATTAGCTTAAAATATATGAGAAATAAGATTCCAAGAGTTCCTGTAAGGGAACAGAATCCTGCAATCAGGGCAAAAAACTTTGAAGAGGTGAGCTATGGCTATAATGAAGCTGAGGCAGTTCTTGAGGCATCAAGATGCCTTTCGTGCAAAAATCCGCTTTGTGTACCATCTTGTCCGGTGAGTATACAAATTCCGCAATTTATCCGCGAGATTGAGCTGGGTAATTTCAGGGAGGCAAGTGCAATAATTGCAAAAGACAGTTCACTGCCATCTGTTTGCGGAAGGGTTTGCCCTCAGGAGAGCCAGTGTGAAGGAACTTGTATTCTTGGAATAAAGGGAGAGGCAGTTGCGATTGGTAAGCTGGAACGGTTTATTGGAGACTGGAGCAGGGAAAACAATGTCAGATTTACAGACAAGGCTCCTGCCAACGGGAAAAAAGTGGCAATAGTGGGCAGCGGACCAGCCGGGCTTGCCTGTGCAACCGACCTTGCCAGATTAGGCTACAATGTCACTATCTTTGAGGTTCTTCACGAACCGGGCGGGGTACTTCAGTATGGCATTCCGGAATTTCGTCTCCCAAAAGAGAGTGTTGTAAAATCCGAGATAGACAATGTGCGTGCGCTTGGAGTCAAAATAGAGACAAATGTTGTTGTGGGAAGGACCGTGACAATTGATTCTTTGATGGACGAAGAGGGATTCTCTGCAGTATTTATTGGCTCCGGTGCAGGTTTGCCCAAATTCATGTCAATCCCGGGAGAGAACCTAAACGGTGTTGTTTCTGCCAACGAGTTTCTGACCCGGAACAACCTAATGAGGGCTTATGATCCTGAACACGATACTCCCATTTATGTTGGGAAGAGAGTTGTTGTGGTTGGGGGCGGCAATGTTGCCATGGATGCTGCAAGGACAGCACTCAGGCTTGGTGCAGACGTAACTGTTGCCTACAGAAGAACAGAAAAAGAGCTTCCGGCAAGGGTAGAGGAGGTACACCATGCCAAACAGGAGGGAATAATATTCAGAATGCTTACAAATCCTGTTGCGATTCTTGGAGATGAGCGCGGATGGGTAAGGGGAATCCGCTGTATATCAATGGAACTTGGCGAGCCCGATTCAAGCGGCCGCCGTTCTCCTGTTCCAATCCCGGATTCCGATTTTGAAATTGAAACAGATGTTGTAATCATGTCGCTCGGGACATCGCCAAATCCTTTGATTGCATCAACAACACCGGGACTTGATACCAATAAATGGAACTGCATTGTGGCAAATGATGATGGACAGACTTCACGCCCGGGAATATTTGCCGGAGGAGATGCCGTAACCGGAGCAGCAACGGTTATCCTTGCTATGGGTGCAGGCAGGAAGGCAGCAACAGCAATTGACCGTTACATTAAGGATTTTTCTTAACTTTGCGGCTCGTTAGATAATCAGAATTAAAATGGCACAAAAACCGTCTATTCCAAAGGGGACAAGAGATTTCGGACCTGCAGAGATGGCAGGCAGAGACTATATTTTCAACACAATACGCTCTGTTTTCCGACATTACGGCTATGCTCCAATTGAGACGCCTTCGATGGAAAATCTCTCAACCTTACTTGGAAAATACGGAGAAGAGGGAGACAAACTTTTGTTTAAGGTTCTGAATTCGGGCGATGCATTTGCGGGAATAGAGCCGGCAATGCTTGGAAACAGCAATTCCCTTTCACTTAAAGTGTGCGAAAAAGGTCTTCGCTATGACCTGACTGTACCTTTCGCAAGATTTGTTGTTCAGCATCAGAACGAACTGGTGTTCCCGTTCAAAAGGTATCAGATTCAGCCGGTTTGGCGCGCAGACAGGCCCCAGAAAGGAAGATACCGTGAATTCTACCAGTGCGATGTTGATGTTGTTGGAAGCGATTCTCTTATCAATGAGCTTGAGCTTGTCCAGATTGTAGACGATGTCTTTAGAAAATTCGGGTTGAA
>JAGDMC010000004.1 GCA_017860395.1 Bacteroidota bacterium
AGAGGCTTTGCGCACAACTTCTGCAAAAATACCCTCAAAAGGCAGAAACATTATTGCAAAATCCGTTGTATAAGGCGGGTCTATATATTTATCGCATATATCTTTTGCCATGCTTTTTATGGCATTTTCCAGAACCTTCTGCTCCTTGTCGATTTTAATTATATCTCCAGTATCATAGGCATTCTGAAGAGATTCATAATACTCTTTTGGAAACTTTGCATCAATTGGAAGCCAGATGTATTTGTTTTGTTCATCTTTCCCGGGAAGCTTAATTGCAAATTCCACAAAATCTTTCCCGTTGTGTTTTGTCTTTACATTGGATTCATACTGTTCAGGGGCTAGTATCTGCTCAAGGAGCATTGAAAGCTGAACCTCCCCTATTCCACCCCTCATTTTCACATTGCTTAATACCCGCTTTAACCCGCCAACATCCTGTGCAAGAGTTTGCATTTCACCCAGCCCTCTTTGCACCTCCATAAGTTGTTTCCCTACTGTTTCAAAACTTTGTCCCAACCTGTCGCTCAGAGTTTTTTCAAGCTTCTCTGCAACGGTGACTCTTATCTGCTCAAGCTTTGCTTCGGTATTTTTAATCATCTCACTCTGCCGGTTTTCTATTTGTGAGAGTTTTTCCCGCTGAAGTTCTGAAAGAAGTGCCAGGCTTTTATCCGAGGACTCCTGAAATGCCTTCATATTTAATGTTATTTGAGCAGAAAACTCCTTTAGAGAATCCGATAGTTCACCTCTGTTCTCTTTACCAATGTTTTGAATCTCCGACGTTAGAAACCTCATATCATCTTTGAATGCAGTTTCTACTCTTCTCAGGTTTTCGGAAAAGGATGCAAACTTCATAATCAAAAATACCAAAAGGATAATAATCAGAAGGGTTGCGAGCAATATTACAAGGGTGTTCATAGCCTAAATTGAGATTGTTGATAAAATACTTATCACTATTACAAATTAATGAAAAAAGGGTTATATTTGCAATAGTAAAAGCATATACTATCAAATATGATACTTAATAAACAGGTGGGTGTATTTCTAAATCTGGTCCATTGCAAATTCAAGCAATACATGAATTCCATTTTCCAGAAACACGGTTTTAATCTTACACCTGAACAATTTCTTGTCATGGATACTCTCTGGGACGAAGGAGTTTTATCTCAGCAAAAAATTGCAGATATTATTTTCAAAGATAAGAATTCCGTAACGAAACTAATTGATGCACTTGAAAAGAAAGGACTGGTCAACAGAATTTCTGACAAGTCGGATCGCCGGTTAAACCAGATCCACATTACGGAAAGGGCAATAATAATAAAGGAAGAAATAACAAAGATTGCTTTGGAATCGACCGATGGAATTATCCGGGATATTCCAAAAGAAGAGTTACTGATATTTATCAATGTTCTCAACAAGATGGCAAAAAACATCGATTCGCTTGAGAAAAAATGAGAATTAAAAAATAATGGGAATGCTTTACGACAGGCTGATGGAGGACTACCGCTTTAAAGAGGGACTCAATGCCTGTATAAAAAGACGAGGCCGAAATTGAGAAACTACTCAGGAGTGAAACTATTTGGTATTGCGGACAATGTATGTCCTGCATTACAAGATGTCCCAGAAAGAATGGCCCGGGGCTTATTATTCAGGCACTGAGAAATCTCTCCCAGGAACTCGGATACTTCATTGATTCCGAAAAAGGACGACAGCAATTAGTCCTTAACAGGGCTTTGTGCGGCAATATCCTTAACTATGGATATTGCGTGTATCCAAGAACTTTTCATTATTCCGACCATCCGGAGAACGGACCTGTTGGAAAATTGATAGAAGATAATCTTGAGGCCGTTCATAAAAGAGTAGGTTCTAATCTTGATGGTGAGGGCCCGGGAATCCTGAGAAAAATTCCTCAAAGCGATTTGGATGAACTAAAAAGAATATTTGATGTAACCGGAGCGACAGAGCGTATGGAAAAAATCGAAACAATTTCAAAAAAACGGGCCAAAGAGTTAGGATTAAGTGATGAGGAATATTGCAGACAAATATTTACAATAAACTCAGAAGAACATTACATATAAGAAATTATGATTGTAGAAGGGAAAAAGAAAATCTGGAGTGAATACCAAAAGGATATACCGGATGATCATTATTTTTATGTAAGAAGCTGTATACGCCAGAACTTCTTTCCTGCTTCTGAAAAAGTATTTTTAGATATCGTTAGAGACAGACTTGGACTGGACTTTTTTGAAACTCCACACCATACAACTTGTGGGGGTATTGCATATCACAGTGATTCAATCCCTCAGGAAACATTAATGACAATTGTTGCACGCCAGTTTGCACTGATGACCGAAGCCGGTTATGAAAATTATGTTTGTTCCTGTATTACCTCTTTTGGAATATATAACGAAATAATCAATACCTGGTTTCACTACCCTGAGTTGGAAGCTAAAATCAGGGAGCTTCTGTGGGAAGCATCAAAACGGGAATTCAAAATACCTAAAAGCGTTGTGCACGCAAGTGATGTAATTTATAAGCTGAGAAATAAGATTCTTGAAAACGGGAAATACCGGCTGGTGAACAAGAATACAGGAGAACCGCTAAGAGTTGTTGAACATATTGGCTGTCACTATTCTAAAATGTTCCCTTCAAAGGGAGTTGGCGGTGCTGAATATCCGTATGTGCTTACCGGAATGGCAGAAGCGTGGGGAGGAACAGTAATTGATTACCCGGAGAGAAGACACTGCTGCGGTTTCGGGTTCCGGCAATATCTTGTCCAGGCAAACAGAGGTTACTCTTTATCGAATACTCACAAGAAATTCGAATCCATGGCTCCTTTCAAACCCGATATGATAATCACAAACTGCCCGGGTTGTCCTTATTTTCTGGATCGCTGGCAATATGTAATTGAGGAGCTTGAAGGAAAGACATATGGAGCGGACTCAAAAGGAATTCCCGTATTTACTTATGAAGAGGTTGCCGGACTCGTTCTTGGTTATGACCCATGGGATCTTGGTTTGCAAATGCACCAGACCGCAGTTGAACCGCTGCTGGATAAAATCGGGATTACATACAACAAAGAGGATAAATACAAAATATGACAGACAGGGTATTAATTATCGGAGGCGGGCCTGCCGGGCTCGAAGCAGCAAATCAGCTGAACCTCCTTGGCTATAAGCCTGTAATTGTTGAAAAAGACGATACACTGGGTGGGCATCTTGCCAAATGGGACAGGCTTTTCCCCGAAGGAGAGAGTGCCGAAACAGTATTGTATAAATTAATCAAGCCGGTAGAGCATACTCCGGTATATCTCAATACGATTGTCGAGCAGGCGGATAAAGAGGGGAACCACTTCCGGGTTAAGCTTTCCGGAGGAAAAGAAGAAATCGTTTCTGCTATTTTAGTCTGCGCAGGATTTTCACTATTCCCTGCAGAAAAAAAAGAGGAATACGGCTATGGTATTTACAATGGAGTAATCACAAGCTCCGATTTGGAAAAATGGTTTAAAACCGGTAAAGGAGTAAATATAAATAATCCTTCTAAAGTAGGTTTCGTCCATTGTGTTGGATCGAGAGATGAGAAAATCTGCAACAGACAGTGTTCAAAAGTGTGTTGCGTTACAGCTGTTAAACAGGCCTGTGAAATTAAAGAGAAATTTCCTGATTCAGAAGTATTCTGTTTCTATATGGATTTGAGAATGTTTGGAAGAAAATACGAAGATCTCTATCTGAAAGCACAAAATAAATACAGGGTAAGATTTATAAGAGGCAGAGTTTCTGAGGTATCGGAAGATTTTACCGGTAAAGTTGTTATTAAGGCAGAGGATACACTTTCTTCCAAACCATTAAAGGTATCGCTTGACCTTCTTGTCCTGATGACTGGAATGATAAGCAATAGTTCAATTGAGGAACTTTCCGGGATTCTCTCTTTAAACAGAGCAGAAGATGGGTTTATTGAGCCTGCCGATACAATAACAAAAATGTATGACAGCGGGAAAGAGGGTATTTTTCTTGCAGGTGCCGTCACCGGCCCCAAAACTATTCCCGAGACATTGAGCGAAGCCAGGGCATCTGCTCTTGCTATCCACAATTACCTTTCAAACAAAGCCATCCAATGAACCGTTTCGGATACCGGCTTTCACCCAGTTCCCAGATTGATCTGGATGTTTCGGACAACTCTCTTTTCAGGCAAATTCTTGCCGGCGAACCGGGTATTTCAACTTGCATCTCTTGTGGTTCATGTGTTGCTTCCTGCAGTGCAGGAGTTTTCGACAAAATCAGCTTTAGAAAAGCGTTGCATCTGCTGGAAGCAGGAATGGATACAGAAGCCGTTGCTCTTCTGGAAGGTTGTATGATGTGCGGAAAATGTACTCTTGTTTGTCCGCGCGGCATTAACACAAGACACGCAATAGTTTTGATAAAAAGAAAATTAAATAAAGGGTAATATGAGAGAGCGTATAGTTTTTGCATTTGACCCATTTGTCATCCCGTTTACCCTGGGAATGGTTTTTATTATTCTATACCTTTCTGTGGGAGGATTTAAAATTATAGCAAAGCTGTCGGCAGAAGAGAAAATGAAACTGCTTAAACACACATTCTCCTTTGCTATTTTTAAAACTCTCTGGGACATAATTGCCGATTGTCTTTTGCACATTAAGATTTTTAAAAGAAACATAAGGCTTGGCTATATGCATGCAAGCATCGCCTTTGGATGGTTCATGCTCATTTTCATTGGCCATATTGAGGTTATGCTTTATACTCCTCAACGGATGGGAGTGCTATATTATCCAGTTTTCTTCCGGTATTTTGTTATGAAAACCCACGAGACCCTGAGAGGAGATTTTTTCTTTTTCCTTATGGACCTGTTTCTTTTAATAGTTCTATCGGGCGTGGGAATTGCCATTTATAAAAGATTCCGTTCTGCCATTGTAGGGATGAAAAGAACAACTAAACTAAGAACCGGTGATAAGATTGCATTATATTCACTTTGGCTCATATTTCCCCTAAGGCTATTTGCAGAAAGTTTTACTGCAGGAATAAGCGGCGGAAGCTTTTTAACAATATCAATCAACAGAGTATTCAATACATTTGCAACAAACGAAAGTCTTATACAGCCTGTATGGTGGGCATATTCACTCACTCTTGGCGCATTTTTGTTTGCCCTCCCGTTTTCCAGATACATGCATATTCCAACAGAAATTTTTCTTATATGGATGAGAAACTCAGGTATCAGGGCAACATCTTCAAGAGATGGCTATGCCGAAAGTGAAATATATTCCTGCTCAAGCTGCGGTATTTGTATTGATGCATGCCCTATGGCAGTAAAGAGTGAAAATTCAAAGCTTACTTCGGTATATTACCTGAGGTTGATGCGTCGAAGGTTGCCGGAGTCAATGAACCATGCAGACAAATGTCTTATGTGCGGGAGATGCGTTGAGATGTGTCCGGTAGAAATAGACAGCTGCAAACTTAAAGTATTAAAAAGAGAAGAGGAAATCTCCGAAAAGAGACTCCGCATGGCATATCTGTCAGAAGTTCACACAAATGTAAATAAATCAGATGTCCTTTACTACGCAGGTTGTATGACCCATCTGACTCCTGTTATTTACAACTCTCTTTTTAAAATTCTGCAGAAATCAGGTATACTGTTTTCATTTATGGACAAAGATGGTTCAATTTGCTGTGGAAGGCCTTTAATGCTTTCGGGAGACACATATTCCGCAAAAGAGCTTATTGAAAAAAACAGGCAGACAATAATTAATTCGGGTGCAAAAACACTTTTGCTCTCCTGCCCTATCTGTTACAAGGTTTTCAAGGAAGAATATGATCTTCCGGGAATTGAAGTTGTCCATCATACAGAATATATAAACCGGCTCCTTAATGAAGGGAAAATAGCATTAAACAAATCCGGCAAGAGTTTCGTTTTTCACGACCCTTGCGACCTTGGGAGAGGTTCCGGAATTTTTGAACAGCCCAGAGAGATTTTAATGAAGGCAGGAGAATTAAGATTTGCTTCGGAAGAGAGGGGAAAGAGCCATTGCTGTGGAGGAAGTCTTGGCAGTCTCTCGCTTGATAAAGAGGAACGGAACGGGATTACAAAAGCAGCTCTTGCCACTCTTTTTGAGAACAATCCGGATGAATTGGTAACTGCTTGTCCGTTGTGTTATAAAAGCTTTAAAAACATTAACGGCAAACCTACTGCAGATATTGCACAGATTGTTGCAGAGCAGATGGTATAAAAGATAATAATAGTATTGCAGGACAATTCGAAAATAGATATTTTTGTACTATATGACAAAATATAAATTACAGAACATCGCTACCGGCGATATTTTTGACGACTCAGGATGGCTGCTTTCAGACCCTAATTACAGCAAACCATCATTAATAAGAGCGGTTTATAATACTAAGCAACTCAATCTGAAAGACGATTCCCACGGTTTCTATAAATTTTCGGACTGGCTGCCTATCAGCAGACAACTTGCAAACTCTTCATTTCCTGTTACGTATAAAAGCGAGAAACTTGCTAAAGTGTTGGATCTGGAAAACCTGTATATAACTTTTAGCGGTTACTGGCCGGAAATTGGAGCAAAGATGGATACATGTTCTTTTAAAGAGACCGAGGCCTATTCTGTTTGCGCAAGATTAAAACCGGAACAGAAGGGAGTTATTGTTGTAGCTTCTGCGGGAAATACTTCGCGGGCTTTTGCCAAGGTCTGTTCAGAAAACAATATTCCTCTTTTGATTGTCGTTCCGGAGGACAACCTGGATGCTCTGTGGTTTGACACTCCAATAAACAATTGTGTAAAACTGATATCAACACCAACAGGATCAGATTATTACGATGCAATTGACCTTGCAAACAAAATTTGTTTGTCCGAAATGTTCTTTGAAGAAGGCGGTGCAAAAAATGTAGCGAGAAGAGATGGCATGGGGACAACAGTTCTTTCTGCCGCAACAACAATCGGACGTATTCCTGACTACTACTTTCAGGCGATAGGAAGCGGGACAGGCACTATTGCAGCATGGGAAGCCAATTTGAGGCTGATCGAAGACGGAAGATACGGGAACCATAAAATGACACTTGTCCCATCTCAGAACATCCCGTTTACCCCTATGTATGATGCATGGAAAGTCTCCAGCCGCGACCTTCTTCCTGCAGATGAAGACGAATCAAGACAAAAAGCATTGCTCATTGCTGCAAAAGTTCTCTCAAACCGCAGACCTCCCTACTCTGTTCCCGGAGGTTTGTTTGATGCTTTGTCCGATACTAACGGAGATATCGAAATTGCAGACAACGGAGAACTGGAGAAAGCCTGTATTTTGTTTGAACAAACAGAAGGAATTGATATACACCCTGCTGCAGGAATAGCTCTCTCCGGCATGATTAAAAGTATAAATTCCGGTAAAGTAGAACGTGAAAAGATTTTAATGCTCAACATTACCGGTGGAGGAGAAAAGAGGTTTCGTTCGGAAAATAAACTTTATTACCTTAAGCCGGACGCTATAATAAGCAGTCAATCTGACAATAAAGAGATTATTAAAAAGGCGGAGGAATTGTTTAAGTTGATTGGGTAGATTATAATTGTTACTTTTGCGCCCTCAATCAAAAGTTTATATAATGGATTTTCAGATATCTTCGGTCTTTCGGCCAAAATTTTTCGGCCTTTTCAGAAAAGACAGCGGTTATAACAAGAAAAAATTCACATCCGATCTTATTGCCGGAATTATTGTAGGAATAATAGCCCTGCCACTTGCCATTGCATTCGGTATCGCATCCGGTGTGACTCCGCAGCAAGGACTGATAACGGCTATTGTTGCAGGTTTGCTGACTTCAATTTTTGGCGGGTCAAACTTTCTGATTGGAGGACCGACCGGAGCATTTATTGTAATTGTTTTTGGAATTGTATCCAAGTACGGTATGTCCGGGCTAATAATCGCAACAGTACTTGCAGGGATAATGCTTGTGGCTATGGGAGTTTTCAAACTCGGCAATATCATCCGTTTTATCCCCTATCCTATTGTTGTTGGTTTTACCAGCGGGATTGCCCTTGTTATTTTCTCCACACAAATAAAGGATTTATTCGGTCTCACAATAAATGAAGTCCCTTCCGAATTTATTCCTAAATGGATAAGCTATTTTCAGAACATATCAACGATTAATCTCTGGGAAACTGCCCTTGGATTATTTTGCCTGTTTATAATAATATTCTGGCCAAAAATTACTACAAAAGTCCCGGGTTCCCTTATTGCAATTATATTCGGAACCATAGCTGCTCTTATTCTTTCCCGCTATATGGGTATTGAATTTGCCACTATCGGCAGTAAATTTCCCGAACTTGCCGGGGGAATACCGCTTCCAAAACCAGTAACGCCAAAAATTGATTTTGAGGCAGTCAAATTGCTTTTTCAGCCCGCTATTACAATCGCATTGCTTTGCGCAATTGAGTCCTTACTATCGGCAATGGTCGCAGACGGGGTTACCGGGAAAAAACACGACTCAAACACAGAACTTATAGGCCAGGGAATAGCAAATATCGTTACACCATTTTTTGGAGGTATTCCTGCTACCGGAGCTATTGCCAGAACGATGGCAAACATTAATAACGGAGGAAAGACTCCCGTTGCCGGTATCATTCACGCAATTGTCCTGATAATTATATTTTTGTTTTTAATGCCATATGCGGTATATATACCACTATCGTGTCTTGCCGCAATTCTGATAATTGTTGCCTACAACATGAGTGAATGGAGAACATTCAAATATCTGATGAAAGGACACAGAGCCGATGTTGCTGTTTTGCTTCTTACATTCTTTCTGACAGTAATTGTCGATTTAACTGTTGCCATTGAAGTTGGTGTAGTACTTGCCATTATTCTGTTTGTGAAACGGGTTTCAGAAACATCTACCATCACAGTAATCGGACAACCTTTTTTATCGGGAACGGAAAACGATGAAAATACCAGTGATATCGAAATTCTGGACATTCCCAAAGGAGTTGAAGTCTATGAGATTGACGGCCCTTTCTTTTTCGGGCTCGCAAATAAGCTGGACGAACTTGATGTTACATCACACCATGTATTGAAAGTAAGGGTTATACGAATGAGGAAGGTGCCTTTTATGGATTCTACCGGACTTAATAACCTCAGGAATTTATGGAAAAGGTCCAGAAAGGAA
This sequence comes from Bacteroidota bacterium, assembly GCA_017860395.1. Classification (GTDB taxonomy): domain Bacteria; phylum Bacteroidota; class Bacteroidia; order Bacteroidales; family UBA932; genus Bact-08. The sequence goes on from JAGDMC010000004.1 coordinate 9,172, forward strand.
AGAATTCATGTTATTCTTTCCGGAGTTAGTGAAAATGTGCTCGAGACTCTTTCGAAGTCGGGGTTTGCAGATGAAATCGGAAGAGAGTATATTTTCCCGCATATCCAACTGGCACTTGCTAAAGCTGCAGAAATTGTAAGAGAGCAGGAGTTGCACCAAATAAAGCACAGGAATGAATAAATGGTACTCCGGGCTATCGGACAGAACAAAGGGAATATTGCTTATTGTTGCTGCAAATACCCTTTTTGCTATTAATCTTCCTGTTTCGAGAGAAATCACGCCAAGATGGATAGACCCGTTTGGACTGTCTCAGCTTAGAATAACATTTGCCTTTATTTCATTTCTTCTTCTATCGTTTATTATTAGTAATAAAGACGGGAAATCATTTTCACCCAAAGAACATGTCCTTTTGTTTTTTAGTGGAATTTTTGGAACTACGTTAAACCAGCTTTCGTTTTTGGCCGGTCTTGCGAAAACATCTCCCGTTGATGCTTCGCTTATTATAACCATAACTCCTATAATAACAATGATTTTTGCAGCTCTCATAATAAAGGAGCATGTCACTTTTAAGAAAGCATCGGGGGTATTTATCGGGATGGCCGGAGCTGCGCTTATACTTTATACTGCAAAGAGCGGAGGATTTAACCAGACTGGCACACTTGAAGGGAATCTCATAGTGCTCATCAGCTGCTTCGTATATGCGTTATATCTTGTTATTGTGCGCCCGCTAATGATGAACCACTCTCCCATTCATGTAATGAAATGGATATTTTTCTATGGAATGTTTATTTCTCTTCCGTTTACCTGGAAGTACGTTTCAATAAATCCAGGTGCCTCTGCCGGAGTATATTTTGAACTGGGTTATGCTTTGCTTATGGGAACTTTTGCCGCATACCTGCTTGTTGCATTTGCTCTTCAAATGCTTAAGCCGACAACAGTGAGCATGTTTAATTATATACAGCCTGTTCTTGCTTCTGTGATTGCAATCTCTATAGGACAGGATGTTCTCAACTGGACTAAACCACTATCGGCTGCATTAATCTTTGCAGGCGTATATCTTGTAATCACGTCAAAATCAAAATCCGAGATTGAAAAATTATCTGGAAACTGAATTTGAAGGAATGCTTTCATTCTGAAGCCGGTCGAGGGCGGTAACGACATATTTTACCCCTTTTTTTCCATCAATTTTGAATTTAGTAGCATCCCTTACAATTGAAACAATCTTTGAGGGATTATCCAGATTAACAGATTCTCCTGCACCAAATCTGTAAACTACATAGAAAACAGCCCTGTCCATCTCTGTTGCAAATTCCGGAGAGCTCCAGGTCAGGTAACCTTTTAGGTATTTAAGATTATAAGCAGGTTTTGGAGGAATTGTATCGATGTTTTTATACTTTGGCATAAGTGCAGGATATCTCTGGTAATTTGTCTCAAGAGAATCAACCAGTTTTGGATGATTTTCAAAACTCAGCCCGGACCACCATATATTACCCTTAATATTTGAGTCGTTTCGTACCATTTCCATTTTTCTGAATAGCTGGTTAACAAGGTCTCCGTTGCGATTCTTGATTTCGAGCTGATTAGATATGCTCTGCCCGATGTAAAGGTTTACACCGTTACTGTTTTTCGACCACCATTTTACCAATGGAGCGTAGTTAACTCTTGAATGTCCTATTTCCCAGTAAAGCTGAGGCGCATTGTAGTCAATCCAGCCCATTTTAGTCCACAACAATATATCGGCAAACAAATCGTCATAATTTGTCTGAAGAGAAGATGATTCGGACCCGTTCGGGTCAACAGTATTGTTTCTCCAGACCCCAAACGGACTGATTCCGAATTTCACCCACGGTTTTATTGATTTAATGGTTTCACTCAGCTCTTTTACAAGAATATTTACATTATTCCTTCGCCAGCTGTTTTTGTCGAAACGGCCAAATCCGTCTGCCCTGTGATACAAAAGAAATGACTCTTCGTCCGGAAATTCAAGATATGGAAGCCTGTATGGGTAAAAATAATCATCAAAGTGAATTGCATCCACATCGTATCGTGCGACAAAATCTGCAATTACTTTTTTCAGATGCTCTCTTGAACCGGGTCTTCCCGGGTCGAAGTATAACTGTGGCCCATATTGCAAGAAAAGCTCAGGCTTGCTGAAATAGAGGTGATTGGGAGCAAGTATCTCGTTTTTGTTCGAAGTGACTCTGTATGGATTGAACCACGCATGGAATTCCATTCCTCTTTTATGACACTCTTCGATTACAAACTGTGCAGGATCAAACAGAGGGTTGGGTGCCTTTCCCTGAACACCGGTAATGAAGCGGCTCCATGGTTCAAGTTCGGATACAAACAAGGCATCGGCCTGAGGGCGTACCTGAAAAATTACAGCATTGATATTTAGTTTCCTGAATACATCCAGATTATGAATTATATCGGCTTTAATTTCATCTGTACTCATATTTTTCCAGGTTGTATTTACAACCGTAGGATACCAGGCCCCTCTGAATTCTCTTTTTGGATCGTTCCCCGCCCTTAAGCTTGAAGCACCAAGTGCAACAAGCAGTAATACTGATATCAAATATTTAATTTTCATAACTCAGAAATTAATTAACACTCCAAATTATAACAAAAAATGGTACTTACCAAAAAGAGCTGCCTGAATATCTCAGGCAGCTCTCCTTTAAGTTTAGAAAGAGACTAAACTGCTTTTACTACAATTGCAGTTCCCATTCCGCCTCCTATACACAGTGAAGCAAGTCCAACCTTTTTGCCGGAAGCTTTCAGCTCATGTACAAGTGATACAAGAATTCTGTTGCCTGATGCCCCAATAGGGTGTCCCAAAGCAATTGCCCCGCCATTAATGTTTGTATGCTGGTCAATCCACTCACGGCTCACTTTGTGCTCGTCAATAAGCTCTTTAATAACGCCTAATGCTTGTGCTGCAAATGCTTCGTTAAGTTCTATAAGCTCCATGTCTGAAAGTTTCAGGCCACCGTTTTTAAGTGCTTTCCTGATTGCTGGAACCGGGCCAAGGCCCATATATGCCGGATCAACGCCGCCTTGTCCACAAGAAACAATTTCTGCCATTGGTTTAAGTCCGTATGTATTTACAGCTTCTTCACTTGCAAGCATAACAAATGAAGCACCGTCGTTCACCCCGGATGCATTTCCGGCAGTAACTGTTCCGTCTTTTTTGAATGCAGGTTTTAGCATGGCAAGTTTTTCGGGAGTACTGGCTCTGTTTGGAAATTCATCTTTATTGAAGAGGATTGTCTCCTTCTTTGAAACTATTTCAACCGTTACAATCTCTTTGTCAAAAGCTCCGCTGTCAACAGCCTTAATTGCCTTTTGTTGTGAAGAGAATGAAAAAGCATCCTGTGCTTCTCTGGTTATTCCGTATTTTTCAGCGATGTTCTCTGCAGTAATACCCATATGATATTTATTGAATGCATCGGTGAGACCGTCGCAAACCATATGGTCAACAGCCTGTATATTACCCATTTTGATTCCGGTCCTTACTCCTCCCGGTAAAACAAATCCCGCATTGGACATAGATTCTGTACCTCCGGCAATTATAACATCCGAAAGGCCTGAAAGAATTTCAGCGTAACCGTTCATTACTGCTTTCATACCGGATCCGCAAACCATATTAATCGAGTATGCAGGAACTTCTTTTGGAATTCCGCCCAAAATAGAAGCCTGGCGGGCAACACCCTGCATCTGTCCTGCAGAAAGAATATTTCCTGCAATTACAGAATCTACATTTTCTGGAGAGATTCCGCTCTCTTTAATAATTTCTTTAATTACAATTGCTCCAAGTTCTCCGGAATTAAAAGAGGAAAGTGAACCCATAAATTTCCCGATAGCTGTTCTTTTTGCAGCAACAATAAATACCTTTTTCATATTAATTTCTCATTTTAATTAATTTGTCCGATATAATCAATTTTGCACCTGTAGCTTTCTGAATCTCCTCTGGTGTAAACTCAGGATGAATTTCAATGAGAACTATTCCTTTCGGGGTAATTTCCATAACACCCATCTCCGTAATAATCATACTAACCACATTAGCTGCTGTAAGCGGCAAATTACACAGCTGTAATATTTTGTGTGCTCCTTTTGCAGTGTGCTCCATTGCAAGAATTACTCTTTTTGCTCCAACCAGAAGATCCATTGCACCACCCATTCCCGGAGTTTTCTTGCCTGGAATCATCCAGTTTGCAAGATTTCCGAGTTCATCTACCTCCATAGCTCCGAGTATAGTAACATCTACATGTCTGCCTCTTATAATTGAAAAGGAGAAAGCAGAATCGAAACTGGATGCACCGTTGAAATAAGAAATATATCCCCCTCCGGCATTAGTGTAATTTTTATCCTCCGTTCCGGGTGCCGGTTCCGGTCCCATTCCAAGAAGTCCATTTTCCGATTGCAAGGTTACCTTCACTCCGTCAGGCAGATAGTTAGGAATAAGCGTAGGCAGGCCTATTCCAAGATTAACTACATCTCCGTCTTTAAGTTCAAGGGCTGCCCTTCTGGCAATAACCTCTCTGATCTCATTTTTGTCCATAGCTATATATTTAAATTTTATTTTTCTTTACAGATAATCTTCTCACAAATTCCTGTGAAATATATGATGCAACATCGTCGGCATAACTGTTCATCCCAAATCCAGCATCGTATCCGAGTTCTTTTGCAAGTTCGTGAGAAAGTCTCGGCCCGCCGCAAACAAGAATAAGTTTGTCTCTCAGACCTTCTGCCTCCATTAGTTCCACAAGTTCCACAAGGTTCTTGATATGAACATCTTTTTGTGTAACTGTCTGGGAAACCAGAAGGGCATCAGCTCCAAGTTCAATTGCCTTTGCAATGAACTCTTCATTTGGAACCTGTGAACCAAGGTTGTATGCATCTATCATTTCATATCTCTCAAGTCCGTAATGACCTGCATAACCCTTCATATTCATTATGGCATCAATACCCACTGTATGTGCATCTGTTCCGGTGCTGGCGCCAACAATTACAAGAGGACGGCCAATTTGTTCCCTGATGTAATCATCAGTCTCGTGCATATCCATTTTACCGGATTCAACTTTGGGAACATAAATGTTGCTGAAGTTTACTGTATGAATAGTGCTGCCGTAACAGTTAAAAAAAGTGAATCCGGGAGTAAGTTCTTTGTAATAAACAACCTGAGGGTTTTCAAACCCCATTTGTCTTATGAGTTGTTTTGCCGCTTCTATTGCTTCATCTCCCATAGGAACAGGAAGAGTAAAACTAAGCTGAACCTTTCCATCATTCATTGTATCGCCATATGGCTTAACTTTCTCGAGATCTAGTGTTTTGTCAAATTCCTTCGACTGCATTGAATATAGTCCGCCACTCATTCTATTTTCCTCCTAACATTATTTTAATAAACGGGTTAACATAATTGTCGCCCTTCCCTACTACTCCGCTGAGTCCTTTACCTCCAGTTCTGGCACGCTTTACGTCTCCAAAGAGACCTTTTTCCAAAGCAAGGAAAAGTCCTTCATTTTCAATTTTTTCAAGAAGTAAGATAGAATTTTCAAGTACCTCTTTTGCTCTTGATTTGATTATTCCGCCCTCTTTAAACTCCACTTCGTTTCCGAGCCCTTTCATTGTTGAAAATATATACTTGGCATTTTCAATGGAAAGATATCTGTCTGCCATAAAAGGAGTGTGTATTGCCTCAGTAGGCATTCCAAGGAGCTGAATTCCCTGATTTGTCCATATCCCTACGATATTGAAAAGAGCGTCCTGAATATGTCCCCGGAATATGTTCCCTGTCATGAACTTTGTAGGTGGCATGTATTTTAGGGGAGCATCAGGAAAAATTTCTCGTGTCATTTGTGCCTGAGCAAGCTCGTAAAGAAAACCGTTTTCAAGCTCCGGATCCATCTCAAATGCATGTCCGAGCCCCATTTGAGCCGGAGGAAGTCCTGCCAGTAAGGCAAGCTGTTCATTTATGAAGTCCGAGGCAAGAACCGTATGTGCTTCCTCATATGCATCAGCAGTTGTGAGATAGTTGTCTTCTCCTGTGTTAATGATTACCCCTGCAAATGAATTGATTGCTCTTGAAAAGAACTGGTCCACAAGAGTTCTTTGCATATTAATATCTCTGAAAAGAATACCGTAAAGAGCATCGTTGAGCATTACATCAAGACCTTCAAATGCGCCCATAACAGCAATTTCTGGCATACAAAGTCCTGAACAGTAATTACAAAGGCGAATATATCGCCCAACCTCTTCACCAACTTTGTCAAGAGCCGACCGCATTATTCTGAAATTCTCCTGAGTTGCAAAAGTTCCTCCAAACCCTTCTGTTGTTGCACCAAACGGTACATAATCGAGAAGTGACTGGCCTGTTGTACGGATAACCGCAATTATATCGGCACCCTGTCTTGCTGCAGCTTCTGCCTGAACAACATCTTCATAAATATTGCCTGTAGCAACAATTACATACAAATAAGGCTTAGGGCCTTCACCTATAGTATTCAGGTACTCTTCCCTGCGCATTCTTCTTTTGCGGATTCTGTTTATGCTTTCCTCAATTACAGGAGCAAGCACAGAGTCAATCTTTTCCCTGTCTTGTGCAGCAACTCTTGTGATATCGATTGTACCGTCTGATATTCCTTCTGCAACCTGCTGTGGAGTGAGACCTGTTGCGGCCATCGCATTTCCCAAAAAATACAGGGCACCCTGGTTAAGCACCCCTTTCTCTTTCAACTCATCCACAACTATATTGGGAAGAGGAACTTCATTGCTGTCCACTCCATCTATGCCCATAAGACGGCACAGAGTTCTCTCAACTGCTACGGTAGTATAATTGTCTACAAATTTTTGAACTTCTGCAGCAATTTTTCCCGAGAGATCTCTCGCATGCTCTACCCTTTTAAAATCTAAACCTAATTTGCTTTGCATCTTATCTTTGAAATTAAATAAATCTATTCTGTCTTCTCTTTTAGAAGATTTTCAGCCTCCTTAAGCCATCTGTTGTCAACACCTAAAGAAGCCGCTATTCTGAGTGCCTCTCTCGGTGGCTTGGTTCCTGTCTCTTCAATGAGACTGTAATTCATTTTCCCGTTTTCAAGCCCTTTAACTCTTATCCTTCTGCATTCTACATTTTCAATATTATAGTGAGTCGTAACCACCATAAGAAGCTTTTTATCAAGAAGAATTCTTATAAGAGCTGTTACAAGAGCAGTTCCCTCAAGCGGATTTGTAGTCCTGGCCGGCTCATCTATTAGAGCCAGTATTTTTTTACCGGCATATACACTCTTTAATACCGCGTCAATTCTGGTAATTTCAGCAGCAAATGATGATAAGCCGCTTTCAATATTCTGCTGGTCCCCAATGCAAAAATGCACCTCTTCCACGGGAGAAATCTCGGCACCTGCTGCCGGAACTCCGAAACCAAACTGAAACAAGTACTGGCAAAGAGCCAGACTCTTGAGAACAACTGTTTTCCCTCCCATATTTGCACCGGTAATGAGAAGAGGCGAACTTGTTTCAAATTCGACAGATACTTTCTGAAATTCTCTTTTCTCTTTTTCAACCATCTCTTTTATATACGGATTGAACATTCCGTTATATCTGTTAGCTCCGGTTGATACTAAAGGGATAGTAAAATCAAGCTCCTCAAGAAGAAGAACTTTTGAAAGTAAAATATCTGTCCTTGCTAGTTTTTCAAGTGAAGAAGATATCAGGTGAACATCTTTTTCTATTTTTCGGGAAAGCCATCCCCTCACTCTGTCTTCGATAATTGATGCCTCATAATACAATTCGTCCTGATATTTGCTCCCGCTCTTCATCTTTTTTCTCAGAACAGCAAGTTCATCATCATAGGAATCATAAATATAAAACGAGCTTATTTTAAGTCCTTCGGGATCAAGAAGATTTAAAACATCTTCCAGACTATCAAAATCAATTGATAATAATTTCCCGTTTAAAAGTTTTCTAACATCTTCATTAATTATTGCAAGATTCTTAATCTCGAATAGTTCAATGTCGTCAAGTGTTGCTGCAGCAGACAAACGGGTTAACGTATTTCTGATGTCTCTCAGATTGCTCAGTTTTATCTGCAGTGATGCAAGAATACTTCTTAAATCGCCATCCTTCGCAAACAGTATTTTAAATTCACGCAACTCTTCGTAAATACCGGCAATATCGGACGGTTTATGAGGCATAGGAGTATCCATCAGCAGATGCCGCGACAGAGAAGACTGCAATTGCAGCTTCTCAAAAATGTAGCGAAATCCGCATGGCGAATCCAAAATTGATTTAAGCCTCATATTCGTTTTTTATTATATCGTAAACAGGCAATCCTATCTCTTTTTCAAGTTCGTGGCAAAGTTTGTCGGAATCAAGACGTGTGCCGTCCGGAGCTGTAGGGTTTACACAAACAGCCAACAGCTTGCTTTTTTTCAGAACGGAAATTTTACCGCCCCTTTTCAGAAATGTATTATAATTGAGAGGGGTAACAAATATTTTTGTAAAATCCCTGACAATCAGTTCAATTTCTTTATCTCCTGACTCCCGGCAAACAGTATTCAGGAATCTGTCAGTTAACGCTCCTGAAATAAATATCGCCTTTGTTCCGGAAATAGTGGATGAATCCAGTTTATCATAGGATAATACAGATGATATTCCCAATGGGGTTATGTCTCCATTTTCTCCTATACTCCATACTCCGTTATCCTTTGTTTCAAGTATCTTCTTTGCGGCAATTTTTGTAACCGGAATATTTACTAATCCAACAACAAAAGCTGTCTTGGTTACAAGAGTTTTAATATTGGCAGATAAAGCTGCTCCCGTTGCCAGAATCATCGATTTAGAGACAACCGGAGAAGCAAGGCTCATCCGGGAAAGGGCTCCGTCAATAATGCACAAATCTGCATTGTGATTCTTAATGGCATCATCCATCCATCGCCTCAGAGAAGCTGTTGAAGAAGGGCCGGAAAGCAATACTTTGCCACCGCAAAGAGCCCTTGCGGTAATAACTCTCCCAAGTGAAGTTCTCTCGTCGCCAATATCAAGCAACTCAGATGTCACTCTTCTGGACCTGTAATGTTGCTCACTGGTTCCAAAGAGCATCCCATCCCTTAAAAGAATTTCCGGTTTTGAACTTCTGGTTACCTGATCTCTCCTCTCCCCGTCTACTCCAATTGAACTGACCGCAACAGTCATAATATCCAGAGGAAGGCGCTTTATCAGATAATTCAGGCATTCAGTCTTACCGGTATTCTTTTCGAGACCAACGATAGAAATACTATCATATTTGAGAAGCTCCCGAACAAATGGCATTATTGTCAGTGTTTATGTGATCTTTCTTTACGCATCAGAACTGCAGGCTCAATAGACATTCTCTGTCCCTTATGAAGAGAGGCAACACCTTCTACTCTGAGATTCTTTTTGCAATCGTCGCAGTCACAAGTATTATTATAGTCCGTTGGTTCTGTATAAGTTGTAATAACCCCTTCAAAATTTCTCAGGACCACCTTTCCCGGAGACTGAGAGATTACATAAGTAGGCATTACCGGTGTCTTTCCGCCGCCGCCCGGAGCATCTACAACAAATGTAGGTACAGCATAGCCGGAGGTATGACCTCTCAGGCCTTCAATAATTTCAATACCTTTTGAAACTGGGGTGCGGAAATGTTCAAGTCCCATTGACAGGTCACACTGATAAATGTAATATGGCCTTACCCTTATTTTTACCAGTTCATGGACAAGCCTTTTCATAATATTCACACAATCATTAACCCCTCTTAAAAGTACCGACTGATTACCAAGCGGAATTCCTGCATTTGCAAGTTTTGCACATGCTTCAGAAGATTCCGGAGTAATTTCATTTGGATGGTTAAAATGGGTATTCAGCCAAATCGGATGGTATTTTTTAAGCATATTCACCAGATTGTCTGTAATTCTCTGAGGACACACAACCGGTACTCTTGAGCCAATACGGATAATTTCAACGTGAGGAATAGCTCTGAGTCTTTTGATAATCGATTCCAGTTTTGCATCAGAAACCATCAGGGCGTCACCACCGGAAAGAAGCACATCTCTAACCTGAGGCGTAACTGCAATATAGTCAATAGCTTTTTGTATATAGTCCGGCGATGTTTCATCATCCTTCTGGCCGGCAAAACGTCTTCTTGTGCAGTGCCTGCAATACATTGAACACATATCAGTTATCAGCAGAAGAACCCTGTCCGGATACCTGTGAGTCAACCCCTGAACAGGAGAATCCTCGTCCTCATGCAGAGGATCAAGAAGGTCTGCCGGTGAGATATGTGTCTCGGAACCTGTAGGTATAGCCTGTTTTCTAACCGGGTCATTTGGATTGTCCTGGTCAATTAACGTTAAATAATAAGGAGTGATAGCCATTCTAAGGGTCTGGAGTGATCTGCGTACACCCTCCTCTTCCTCAGAAGTGAGCGGAATATATTTCTTTAGCTGATCCAATGTTTCAATCCTGTTCTTTACCTGCCATTTCCAGTCATTCCACTGTTCATCGGATACTTCTGGAAAAAGATTTTTTCGTCTG
>JAGDMC010000263.1 GCA_017860395.1 Bacteroidota bacterium
CTGCCCTTGACAAGAGCATAAAGCAACAGAATGAAGATAAGTGCTATCCCCTGGGAGTAATAATCATCTAATGTTCTACTGGGAGGTTCCAACTCTTAATTCAAATGGTTATAGTTGCAAATATAATTATTTTTTAACAGCAGAGTATTTTTCCTGCATAAAAACCGGGTAGTAGGAGTTTTTTGCTTTCCTCAGCCCTTCGTCGCCTGCATCGTCTTCTCTGTTGATATATGTGAACCCCTCAGATAATCTTTCTGCAAACTCTCTGTTAATCATTGGATAAGAGCCCCGAATCTCAGCCTCGGCTTTTTCAATATGAACAATTACAGTGTCGGAATTTAGTTGCTCTCCTACAGTATAGGCAACTAGTTTTCCGTCAAGCCTGAGCAGCCCGCCCCTTAATCCAAGCTGGAAATAATTTGCCAGAGCCTTGTTTACCGCACAACACTCCAGCATTAAGGAAATATTTTCCCCGCAACCGTTAATTTTGCACCACTCGTTTGAGTAAGTTACACATTCCTGAATATTTTGCTCTGTAATATCCTCATATTGCCATCCGGGCAACTCCTTAAATCTTGCAAGGTGATTTCTTTTAGACTGAAGTTTTTTCCCAGCCAGAGAAACAAGTTTTTCGCTTTCGTAAATATAGTCGAAACTGTTTCTTTCTGCCTTGAAATTGTATTTACCGGGGAAAACCTCTTCGAGTCTTTCTTTTGTTTCCGGCGAAAGTCCGATAAGAACAAAGTTTACGTTTCTCTCTTTCGCATCGTTTTCGAGCAATTCAATTACCTCTTTAAGATCTCCCTTCCCTGCCGGAAAAAGATACCTTGCAGTATCTCCGCTTCCGGATGTGAAAAGAATAAAATCCTTAAATCTTGCAATCTTAGAGTGATATACTTCGTCCCATATAAAAAGGTTCGTAAAACAATATTCAGCACCCCTGAAATCGGAATATTTTAGTAACTCTTCAATCCAACCTTTGTCGGAAATCTCTATTTTCTTAAAATCTATCATATATTATTTATTCCAGAAGCCATCTTTCTATAAGAGAGAGTACCATTTTGCGGTTTTCTTCGGGCAATGTTGAAATCCGGGACCTGTGACTTCCTTTTGGATCAATCACTACAACAATATTGTTCGATTTTGGTTCATTTACCTTAACTGCCGACCACGGGTCAAACTCTCCATAAATGAATATCATTTTAGAATCGGTAGTCGCTACAAATTTTGATAGCTTTTTATATAATTTGCTGTCAAATTTGAATCCGGACTCTTCGGTAAGAAATAATTTAGTGAGATATCCCTTTGCGCTTTTTATTTTTAGTAACCCTTCAAAAGGCTTTATATCATATCCGTAATAACCCAGTTCCCTTCCTGCCTGAACAAAAAATGCACTTGTTGAACTCTCTTTTATAAAATAATCCGGAGAGCACATTTTAATAAAATAGGTGAACAGTTCATTATCCGAAGCCTTAACGGAAGGTATTGCATCGGGATTGCTGCCCCACTGCCAGAACGAGAACGAAAATTCAAGTACGGTGTAATCATATATCTCTTCGTTTGGCAAATTAAACTGATACCCTTTGGCGGTGCAAAGTGAATCGAACTTAGGCTGCAATGATGACCTTCTTTTTAGTATCTCCTTTTGAAAATCCAGAATTTTTGCCCTTTGTTCGGGAGTACCGGCAAAGTTTGCAATGAAAGGCTCGTGCCTTCCATCCTCCACGCCCTTGCATAAGGGTGCAACATAGGGAACTGTTATTTCAACATCAGCAGGAAAAAAGGCTCTGTAGATGAGGGCTGTTTGCCCGCCTTTGCTTATCCCGGTTGCAATCCACTTCTTTTTATATATCTCCTTAAAAATCATGGTCACATTATGGAGGTCATAAGCCGAGTTTTCGGCTGTCAGATATTTCCAGTCGAGCGGTTTTGGCGTTGATTCAAGAAAGTAACGGTGTTCAACAAAAATTATATTTGTATTGAAAAGTTTTGACAACTCCTCTCTGTATTTGGGATTTGCCGCATATGATGCTCCGTAGCCTTCAGTTACCAGCACTGTTGGCCTGTCGAGTCCGGCATGCATTACAAAAACCCTTTGGCGGAATGTGCCCAGAGACGGATCCTCATGGCTGAGCGGCTGCTCAATATAAAGCACATACTTGTCTTTAAACTGACCGCTTTCTAATCTTTGTACATCCTTAATGTTGGGAAGCTGCTCGATTCTCCGCTTAAGAGAGTCGCTGCTTATTTCCTTTGAAAACTGATTCTCCAGGGCAAAAGCCGGAGTCCCGCCATTTAGTGCGCCAAATAAAAGAGCTGCAAGAAAAATGAGGGAGAGTTTGAAGTTGGTGGTTCTTTTCATAGATATTAAGTAATCCTGCAAAATTAAAGAAAAAACCGTACTTTTGCCCAAAATCAACCGAAAATGAGCAACTTTGTTAAAGAACTCACCTGGAGGGGAATGGTCCATAATATCATGCCCGGAACCGAGGAGCTGCTTCAAAAAGAGCAGACATCGGCATACGTGGGAATAGACCCTACTGCAGATTCTCTCCACATCGGGCACCTGGTGAGCATAATGATGTTAAAACATTTGCAGTCCTGCGGACACAGGCCCATAGCACTTGTTGGCGGAGCAACAGGAATGATTGGAGACCCTTGCGTCACAATCAGAATGCAATTAAAACACAACTTTCAAGATTTCTTGATTTTGATTCGGCTGCTTCAAATGCAGCAATACTTGTGAATAACTACGACTGGATGAAGGATTATACCTTTCTCCATTTCATAAGGGATATCGGGAAGCACATTACCGTAAACTACATGATGAGTAAAGATTCTGTAAAGAAAAGAATATCCGGAGACGAGCGCGAAGGGATGTCTTTTACTGAATTTACCTACCAGCTTGTTCAGGGTTACGACTACCTGTTTCTGTATGAAAACCATGGCTGCAAGCTTCAGATGGGCGGCAGCGACCAGTGGGGAAATATTACCACCGGAACAGAACTTATCCGAAGGAAGCTTGGCGGAGAGGCCTATGCTCTCACTTGTCCTTTAATTACAAAGTCGGACGGAGGTAAGTTTGGCAAAACCGAACAGGGGAACATTTGGCTTGATGCAAAATATACAAGTCCATATAAATTCTACCAGTTCTGGCTCAATGTGAGCGATGAGGATGCCGAAAAATACATACGCATATTTACCATGCTATCAAAAGAGACTATTGAAGAGGCTATCGCACTACATAAAGAGGAGCCACATCTTAGAGGGCTTCAGAAACTTCTTGCAAAAGAGGTCACCGTTATGGTTCATGGAAGTGAGGAATATGAAAAAGCTCTAGGTGCATCACAGATTCTGTTTGGACAATCTACATCCGGTGCTCTTAAGACTATTGACGAAGATACGTTTTTGTCTGTATTTGAGGGAGTTCCGCAATTCGCGATTAAAAGTGAATTTCTAGGAACAAATATAGTTGATATGCTGGCTGTTCATTGTGCCGTTTTCCCTTCCAAGGGAGAGTGCCGCAAAATGATACTCGGTGGTGGCGTGTTCATCAACAAAGAAAAATGCGATACTCCGGAAAGCCTTATTACAGAGGAAGACCTGCTGAACGGGAAGTACATTCTTGTCCAAAAAGGGAAGAAAAATTATTACATTTTAAAAATTGAGTAGGTATGGAGGGAGAAACAACAAGACAAAACAAGGTAGGCAAACAACTGCAGAGAGATCTGGCAGAGATAATACAACTCAAAGGAATGAGTGCCTACGGGGGAGCGATGGTCACCGTAACAACCGTTAACGTCAGCCCCGACCTCTCACTGGCCAGGGTTCACCTCAGCATTTTTCCTTCCAATAAAGGAAAAGAGGTTCTTAAACTGGTCGAGACTTCGGCAAAGTACCTCAGGGGGGAACTTGGCAAAAGGGTTTCTAAACAGTTGCGGATTGTTCCGGAACTCGTTTTTTTCATAGACGATTCGCTCGACTATGTAGAAAGAATTGACGAATTACTAAAGAAATAGAGGAGAGACTGTGTGCATCTGCCACTCTTCATAGCAAAACGATACCTCTTTGCAAAAAAGTCGCATAAT
>JAGDMC010000264.1 GCA_017860395.1 Bacteroidota bacterium
TTTTGATGGCATAGAAACGGCCATGAAAAGGTATGGAGTTTTACTGATAGGCGGCGACATATCCTCCTCAGAAAAGATCGTGTTGTCGGCAACTGTGACGGGATACGCAAAAAAGCTTCTTGCCAGAAAAGGGGCCAAAATAGGCGATAAGATATATGTCACCGGACATATCGGTGACGCCGCCTGCGGGCTTGCCCTGATGAAAATAATCAGAAATAAGATTGCGATAGAGCACGGGAAAAAAGGCAAATTACCATTGCCCTGGGACATAGTTTCTCCTCTTATAGAAAGACATCTGATGCCGGAAGCAAGAAACTCAAGACGGTTTTTAAAGTCAGCTACAGCCATGATAGATGTCAGTGATGGGTTGATGATAGATCTTTCAAGGCTCTGCAAGGAAAGCAATGTTGGCGCTTTGGTTTATACAGATATAATTCCTTTATCGAACGAGCTTCTGAAAGTAGCAGAATATCTCGGCCAATCTCCTTTTGATCTTGCATTTGGAGGTGGAGAGGATTATGAATTGCTGTTTACAGCTCCTGTAAGCAAAAAAGTAAATGCCTATTGTATTGGAGAAGTTATTAAGACAGGTATATTTTTTATAGACGAAAAAGGCCATAAGAGAAAAGCCTCAATAAAAGGATATCAGCATTTTAAAATTTAGAGAAAAACTCAGGCAGATTTTAAGCATTAAAGAATCTCCTCATCAAATGGCAATAGCTTTTGCTATCGGTGTATTTATCGGCATGTCTCCATTACTCGGCATACATACAATTCTTGCTGCATGGTTATTCAGGCTTAACCGATTAATTACAATTGTGGGAGTATATGTAACAAATCCCTGGACTATTGTTCCTATATATTCTTTTGGAACTTGGATTGGCGCCAAAATTATTGGGATGGACAATCTTATCCCCGCAGTCGATTGGTCTCACATTACGCTTGTTGGCTTTTTCAAAGAGTTTCGTCCTCTATTGCTTCCATTTCTAATCGGTAATACTGCGATAGGCATTGTATCAGCGGTTGTCAGCTATATTTTAATATATAAGGCTGCCAGGAATTATCGTGGGTAAGGTTTCACTCCTGAGTCTCGGTTGCCCGAAGAATCTCGTTGATTCAGAGAAGCTCCTTAATAAACTCGAGAAAAAAGGGATTTTTTATTCTTCAAATCCCGATGAATCGGATATCCTGATAATAAATACATGCGGATTTATCGAAAGCGCAAAGAAAGAGTCTATTGAAGAAATATTAAAATTATCTAAATTAAAGGGAAAGAACAAAAAACTTCTTGTCTTCGGCTGCCTTGCAAAAAGACATGGCGAGGACCTCAAAAGAGAGATTCCGGAAATAGACGCTCTTTGGGGCGTTGGAGACGATGACAAGATTGTTGATTACTGCAGTAAAATTAGCACTAAATCAATTACCACTGAGACTGCTGAAAAACTTACTGAAACTCCTTATGCTTACCTGAAGATAGCTGAGGGCTGTGATAAAAAATGTTCCTATTGTGTAATACCTCAGATAAGGGGAGGGTTCCATAGTATCCCCTCTGAAGTGATATTAGAAGAAGCAAAAGGCCTTATCCAGTCAGGGAAAAAAGAACTGATCCTGATCGCTCAGGATATTACTGAATACGGAACTGATCTGAAAGATTATGACCTGAGTCGTCTTATCAGGGATATCGCTTCTCTGGAAGGGGATTTTTGGATCCGCCTCCTTTACCTTTATCCTACCTCGATTACCGATGAGTTAATCGAGACAATAGCCACCGAAGATAAGGTCTGCAATTATATTGATATGCCGCTTCAACATTCTGAGAAGCAGATGCTGGAACTAATGGGAAGAGGGGGAAGCAGAAGTTACTTTGAAAAACTCATTGCAAAGATAAGGCATATTATACCGGATGTGAATATCCGTACCACCCTGATTGTCGGCTTTCCCCAGGAAACTGATACTGAATTCAATGCTATGGTTAAATTCGCGCAAAGAATTAAGTTCGACAGACTTGGTGTTTTTACGTATTCAAAAGAAGATGGTAGCACGGCCTGTAAATTGAAAGGACAGGTATCAAAAAAAATAAAAGCAGAACGGTTCAATAAAATTATGACCGTTCAATCTGAAATTTCCCTGGAAAAAAATAAAAGACTGGTGGGGAAAAGTTTTAAAGCCCTTATCGATGATATAGAAGACAATATTGCGGTTGCGAGAATTTACTCTCAGGCTCCTGAAATCGATGGAGTTGTTCTCATACATGACAGCAGCGTTGAAAAAGGTTGTTTCGTGAATGTGAAGATTGAAGAAGCCTATGATTACGACCTGAAGGGGTCCATTGTAACATGAGGAAAATACCTTACCTGAATATCGTGCTTTTTGTCCTGACATTCTTTTCAACACTCACGGTTGGAGCAATGCATGAAGGAATCGATTTGGTTTCGGAACCAATAAAGATTTATAAGGGATGGCCCTTTTCCATTGCCCTGCTCCTGATACTTTTATTTCATGAATTTTCCCATTATCTAGCTTCAAAAAAACACAGGATTGAGGCTTCCCTCCCTTATTTCATTCCTGCTCCCACGCTCTTTGGAACATTTGGGGCTGTAATAAAAATGAAATCCCCTATAACAACAAAAAACGCACTTATAGATATCGGGGCCTCAGGCCCTATTGCAGGGTTCATTGTATCTGTTATAGCAACAGTCATAGGCCTGTCTTTCTCCCGGATCATGCCAGTGCATGACGCAGTAAATGTGATTTCCCTTGGCGATTCACTTTTGTTTAAAGGCCTTGCCAGGGCAATTCTTGGTGCCGTCCCTGACAATCAGGACATTTATCTCCACCCGGTTGCCTTGGCAGGCTGGATAGGGTTTTTTGTCACATCACTTAATCTTATCCCGGTTGGGCAACTGGGCAACTGGATGGCGGACATATCCTCTATGCTCTTTTAGGAGATAAACATGAGGTTATTTCCAAATTGCTTGTAGGGCTCATGTTTATCATGGGATTTTTGCTTTGGGATGGATGGATAATCTGGGGAATATTGCTGATTATTATCGGATTCCGTCACCCGCCGATAGTTTACTCTGAAATGCCGCTTGATCCGAAACGGAAGATTATAGGCTGGATATCGCTGGCAATTTTTATACTTACTTTTACGCCCGTGCCTATCATGGTTCTTTAAATCAGTGCTGCAAGAAACAGGGAGAAGGTTTAACTTTCTCCCTGTTTCCTTTCAGATTTAGAATCTCCAGGTAATACCGAACTCCACACTATCTTCATAGAGCGTAGCTTCCACTGAGCCAGGGCCAGACATGCTGCAGGTTGCGTTAAAGCAAACTGTTCCAGTTTCTTTTACAGTGTTTTCGAAGGCATGCATATATGCAAAATCGAGTGATACAGCCTTGGTCAACTGATAACCAATGCCGGCAGTTACATGATGTTCAACGATTGCCGGAAACCCAGCAATCCTTAAGATTTCATATTGTGTAGCCGGAACATTCTTGCCCTGCACACTTACAGGCCCATTCCTATCGTCCCAGGAATGAGTAGAAACAGGGTTCTCCCCATAGTTATATCCCACTCTAAGCGCGAGTTTCGGGGTTGGCTTATATTGTGCACCGATATTAAAGACCCACTGGTCATCCCAACCGAAATCATCGTACCCGTCCGCATCACCCCAGTTTAGCCATTTTACATCTGCTTCAATCAATAAAACATTTTGTATCGGTTCATAAGCGATACCAAATCCAAGGGTCTGGGGACTTTCGAGATCCAGATTATCCATTGTGGGGTCTCCAAAGGCCGCGTCAAAGTTAGCAACATTATCATGTGATATTTTCTGCGGAGTGATATATACAGCACCAAAAGATAAGGGGCCGGTTTTATATATGGCACCTAATTCTGCTCCAAAGCTAAAGTCGGAGGATGTTCCATCTCCGAGATCCAGGGCTCCATAATTTATGTGAAGAGCACCACCGACAGAAAAATTAGGGTTAACCAAATATGAAAGACTGGGAGCAAATTTCATGATCTGAAGGTTCGTATATACGGCCTGATTGCCTGGGGCGCCAGGATCCAGATCAAACTCATCACGGTAATCAACCCCCAGTCCGGATACGCCATAAGCTGCGATCCCGAAACGCAGGTTTTGCGAAATGGGTGATGAAATTCCGATAGCAGGAATCGCAAAAAGATCGGAATCGCTTGAGGCTTTCCCGGCGATTGGACCTAATTGTATCTTCGCTTCTGCCTTAGGCATAAAAATAGTGCCTGCAAAATTGAATTCAGAACCTGGACAATAAAGACCAAAACACATTGCCGCCGGGTTCGAAAATACCGCACTGATTGCGTCCTGAGGTGCTGCAATGCCAACACCACCCATGGCCCTTGAAATCGGGCCGATACTGATAAGGTTATCGCCATTTGTTGCATATGCGTCATCTGCTGTAAATCCTGCTACCAATGCTACTACAAGAATAAGACAATGCATCCATCTGATGTTTCTGACTTTCATGTTAGTCCTCCTTTTTTGTTTAAAAAAAATTGTTTTATATTTTACCTCCTTTTTAGAATAAAGCAACTTTTCTACTCTACGCTGTTTGCCTTTACTGGTTTTAAAGGTATGAAATTAAGCAACCCTGTACAGAAAATATATCTTCATTGTTCGCGTCTCGTCAAGAAAAAATTTTTTATTTTTTTTTTATTAGATAATTCTCTGGTTAAATCACATGAAAAATGTGTTCTAAAAACCATTGCAACACTTTGAATTAACAATATTATCTGAATTTATGTGCTTGAACCATAATGTGCATATATAATTAATAAAACGTATTATAACTATAGATATTCTTTTTCAACTCAGCTATGTTCTCTTAAAAAAACAACTGGTCATCAGGGGAATTTTTTCCTTTTTTTATGTTATCTTATAAGCAATATATTACATTAAAACTACGAAGGAGATTTTATAATGAAAGTAATTCTCAGTGAGGATGTAAAAAATCTTGGTATTATGGGTGATGTTGTAAATGTATCCGATGGCTATGCAAGAAATTTTCTTTTTCCAAAAAAATTTGCTGTTGAAGCAAATACAAAAAATTTAAAGGAATTTGAACATAATAAAAAAATAATTACAGAAAGAGCAGCAAAAATAAAAGAATCCTTTAAATCCGTTGCTGAAAAATTATCTTCTGTTACTCTAACCATAAAGGCTAAAACCGGTGAAGATGACAAGCTCTTTGGATCTGTAACGAATATGAATGTAGCCGAAGCCCTTGCTTTAGAAGGCTTTGATATCGACAAGAAAAAAATTGTTATGGAACCGATCAAAAAACTCGGAGAGTATTCAGCTACAATAAAACTTCATACCGATCTCTCTTCAGAGGTTAAAATTAACGTTGTTCAGGAATGAAAGAATCAGATCTAACTTTAGATAAGCTCCCTCCTCAAAACATAGAGGCTGAACAGTCTGTCCTGGG